>JBAUHP010000061.1:0-11887 GCA_049680345.1 Albidovulum sp.
GCACATGGCAATGCACGATGGCAGCACCCGCCTTGGCGGCATCAATCGCCGAATTGGCGATCTGTTCGGGCGAGCGCGGCACATGCGGGCTGCGGTCTTGGGTGCCGCCCGATCCGGTCACGGCGCAAGTGATGAAAACCTCTTTCGACATATTAAGCGGCATACGGTTCCTCCTCGGTTGCGCGAACTATAGCCATCACCGCGCAAGCGGCTTTGCGTTTAGCGAAAGCTCTTTAACATAAATCGCAATATCCATCTGCCACTTGGTCCAAGATCACGCCGCTGAGCGGCAGCGATCTGGGCCGAAGTCTTTTTCGCTTTTCGACACGATGCCCAGCCTGATTGCGATTTATCCATATGATAGGATACAATTGAGGGGCACTGAGCACAAAACCGCCCATCGGCGCCGAATTCAGCTATGACTTAGGCTGAACGAATCGCGCGTTAAGTAAATTTTTTCCGAGTAGCCCCAGCGTTCGCTATTTCAAGGTACCTTTATCGAATGAAAACGATTTCCATCATCTCGCCTTGCTATAACGAGGAAGACAATGTCGAGACCTGCTATGAGACGGTCAAGGCGATCTTCGAAGCAGAGCTGCCGGACTATCGTTGCGAGCATATCTTTATTGATAACTGCTCTTCCGACCGCACGGTCGAGATATTGCGTGAGATTGCCGAACGTGACCCTTCGGTAAAAGTCGTGGTCAATGCCCGCAACTTCGGGGTGTTCCGATCAACCTTCAACGGGCTGCGCCATGCCACCGGGGATGCGACGCTGGTGATGCTGCCGGTCGATTTGCAAGACCCGCCAGAGCTGTTGCCGGAATTCGTGCGGCTTTGGGAACAAGGCTATGAGATTGTCGCGGGCGCGCGTTCGACCCGCGAAGAGACATTCGCGCTGCGCACCTCGCGCAAGGTGTTTTACCGGCTGGTGAATGCGCTGTCGGATTTTGAGCTGTCGCCGGATGTGGGTGAATTTCAGCTGATCGACCGCAAGGTGCTGCAAGCCGTGCTGCAGCATAATGACCACTACCCCTATATTCGCGGCATCATCGCCTCGGTCGGATTCAAGCGGATCATTTTGCCCTATACGTGGCGGGCGCGTAAACGTGGTGTGTCCAAGCATAACCTGTTCATGCTGATTGATCAGGCTCTGAATGCGATCTTTGCCTTTACCAAGGCACCGATGCGGTTTTGCACCTTCGTCGGCACCGGAATTGCGATAAGCAGCATCTTGTTCGCGATCTTCTCGGTGCTTGCCTATGCGGTGGGCTATAGCGTGGCCCCGCGTGGGACGACGACGATTATCGTGGCGCTGTTTTTCCTTTCAGGTATCCAGCTTTTGTTCATCGGAATGCTGGGAGAATACATAACCTCTATCCACAACCAGGTGCGTGGTGGCCCGATGGTCATTGAACGCGAATTGATCAACATAACCGGACCGGAGCTTGCAGATCAGGCCAAGGTAACGACGACAAAGGCAGTGAAAAGCGCATGACAACGCAAACGAATCCCCAAGCCCGCATCCTTGGTGCTGTGGCCTTACTTGCAGGTCTGGCAATGTTGGTGGTCACGATCACCGTGGCGGATGCCGATCTTGGCTGGACCAGCACGCTGATTGACCGCTGGTATTTCAGCGTTGGTGCCGTGGCGCTGATGGCCTTCGGGATCTGTGCCCGATATGAGGCTGTGGTCTTTGGCATATTGGCGTTCTTCTTGATCGTGGGCGGTGCGGCACAGCTTTATGTGACCGATCCCTTGTGGTTTCCGGCCCTGCATCTGACGCCGGACAACTGGAAGGAATGGGCGACCATCGGGGTGATTGCGGCTGAGGCATTGGCCGCCGCCGTGGTGCTGATGCGCGCGGATCCGGGCTATATTTTCAGCGAAACGCGCAAGCGGCTGGGTCTGGGCCGGATCGCGATTTTCGTGTTGCTGACCGGGATCTTGTCGGTGCCGCTTTTGGGCTATGTGGCGCGCGGCGCAGGCATGGCTTACGGCGCCCATGTGGTGGTGGGAAGCCTGTTGATCTTGGTGCATCTGTCGGTTCTGGCCGCGATGAGCCAAGTCAAAAGCCCGATCAGCGGCCTTTACCGGCTATCGCCTTTGGTGCCCGCCGTCGTGACTTTGGGCGTAAGTCTGATCTTGGGGTATTACGCGTTTGAGCGGATGCCGCATGTCGAGGATGAGGTGGCGTATCTCTTTCAGGCACGCACCTTCGCAGGCGGCGCGCTGACCGCACCGGTGCCGCCCGAAGCCGCACTGGCGGGGCTGGAATACTACCTTTTTGACATTCAAGATGGCCAGTGGTTTTCAACCACGGCACCGGGCTGGCCTGCGGTCTTGTCATTGGGTGTGTTGATCGGCGCGCCTTGGCTTATCAACCCGCTTTTGGCGGCGCTATGCGTGCTTTTGGCCCATGCGATCACGAGCCGTCTGGCCAACCGCGACCATGCCGATCTGGTGGCGATGATGATGGGCAGCTCGCCTTGGTTGCTGGCGATGGCCGCGTCGTTCATGACCCATACGCTGACACTGACGCTGATGCTGTTTGCATGGTGGATGCTGCTGCGCGCCACGGACACATCGACAAACCGCACGCGGCGGCTGATCATTGCCGGATTGGCGATGGGCATGATCTTTGCCACCCGCCCGCTGGACGGCGTGGTCATTGGCGTGCTGACCGGGCTATGGTTGCTGTTCCGGGCCAAGGGCAGCGTCATCCAGGCCGCACTTTACGCGCTTGGCTGTGTGGGCACCGGTGCCTTGGCGCTGATCTATAATGCGGTCATCACCGGCAATCCTTTGCGCCAGCCTCTGGCGAACTATCTCGACGCGCTTTGGGGGCCAGGGGCCAATGCTTACGGCTTTGGCGACCAGATCGGCCCAAGCGGCGGCTGGGGGATGCTGGATCTGTGGCCGGGCCATTCGATAAACGAGGCGTTGATCAACACGATCAATCTGGCGGCCAGCCTGCAATTCGACATGCTGGGGTGGAGCGTCGGGTCGCTGGCGCTGATCTTGGCCTTCTTGCTGTGGCAAAAGCCGAACCGCGCCGATCTGATGATGCTGGCCGTGATCGTATCGACGGTTTGTGTGATGTTTTTTTACTGGTTCGCAGACAGCTATTATATCGGGCCGCGTTACTGGTTCTTGGCTTCCTTCCCGTTATTCTACCTGTCGGCGCGCGGCTATCAAGCCATTCGCGCACGCTTTCCCGACAAGGATCAACTGGCGTTCGTGCGCATCGATTCCGTCTTTTGGTTCGCTTGCATCTTCGGGCTTTGCGTATTTTTGCCTTGGCGCGCCATCACCAAATATTATGAATATGGCGATTATCACCCGACGATCCGCGAAGATGCAGCAGACGGGCGTTTCGACAATGCGGTGGTCTTGGTCACGACCAAGGGTGATGCCGGCTCTGCCTTGATGCTCAACGATCCCTGGTTGCGCGGCACGATCTATCTGAAGGACACCGGCGATCTGGACGAAGCAGCCCTCAAAGCCGCCTTCCCCGGACGCGCTGTCATTCGCTATGAGGATGATTGGTTTTAACGCGCTTCGACTTTGCCCCATAGTCACCTGACGCTGCCTGAAATCAAAGATCCGGGCGCGTTAGGTGATGCTTGATGCTTCAAGGTAATGTCTAAACGCTTTAGGCGATAGGCCGGGCAGCCCCCCCCCTCAGTCGCGTTACTTGTTTGGATAGCAATTGCGCGACTTCGGGGGCGGGGTGGATCATGCCGCTTTAGCGCCTCGCGTCAGTTCACACCCAAAAGCTTTTTGGCAATCGCAACCAGATCAATCACATGCCGGTCTGACCATGATTGCGCCCATTTCGCGCCGCCGCCAAAGATCACACTGCGCTTTGTCGCAAGGATCGGCGCGCCATTATCATAGGGCAGCCTCATCAACTTGTGTTTCTCAAACAACGCCATGTCGCGAATATAAAGCCCGTAACCATCATGGGTCGCGAACAACGCCCCATCGGTGGATGTAGCCGCCGTCACTGGCTTGATAACATAGTTGATGGCTTGATCCGCCGATTTGGGGAATTCCGAATAATGCCACCAGGCCAAAGGCGCGCCAAAGAAGCTTTCGGCAGGTGCGCTATCGGTAAGCCCGATCGGAAACAGCTTGGTCAACAACACATCAGCCGTATCAACCGCACGTGGATCGTAGCCATAGGAACCTGCGCCCGCTTGCGGGTCGCCATGCACAAAGCGCGGGCCTTCGGTGGCGATAAATCCGCCAAATTCGCGGTCATATCCCTGAACCGAGGCGTCCTTGGGCAAGGCAAGCCAAAGCCCGGCCAAAAGCCCAAGGCAAACCGCGCCCTTGGCCACGCCATGCGACACCAGCGGTGATCGCCACATCGCGACCAGCAAAGGAAACATGGCCGGGATGAAATGGTGCAGCAAGATCCGGTAGCCTTGCAGGTAGAAGAAGATGAAGAAGCCTATGGACAGCAAGATCAGCGCCTTGGATATCTGGTCTTGCCACCGCCATGTCGCAATGGCCAAAACCGGCATGATGCCGATCGGTACGGCAAGAAAGGCGATGCGGTTCCAATCGGTGAAGGCCACAAAGCGCAAGCGTTGCACCACGGCGGACGCGCTGAATTCCCCCCCGGGGAAAGGCAGACCCAAGAGCCCTACCAAGACCGGCAGCAAAACCGCCACCGTCCCCGCCCCGATCAAAACCCAGAATGAGAATATCAGCCGCCCACGCGCCAAAGGCCGCCAGACCAGCAGCACGGCCAGCGGCCAGGCCAAAAGCCACAGCCCGCCGGTGGGGATCGACAGATAGCTCATCAGTGCCGCACCCACGACCAGCGCCCGGCGCTCTTGCACAAAGGCAAGGATGTAGCCCATGAAACACACCATCGCGAGGGTTTCGCGCGTGCCGGGCATCGCACTGTCGCCAAACCACGGATGATACCCCCCCCGAATAGGCGACCGAAAGCGTATAAAGGCACAAGGTGGCGGCGATCAGGACATGCGGCAAAAGCCCTATTTGTGCGCTGGGGCGTGCCGCGCGGATCAGGGCCGTCAGCATCGGGTAAAGCAAGGACAGCCCCATCAGCATCGGCACCCGCAAGGCAAATTCCACCGGCCCCCAAAGCCGCAAGAACCAGCTTGACGGGAACACGAACAAAACCGATGTCAGGCTTGGTGACGACTGGATCACCCCGGCCTCAGGCGGCCAAAAGGGCCAAAAGCTTTGGATATATTGCCGGGTCACCTTCAAGGAATCTACGCCGTCGGCTGAAAAGCTCTGCCAATAGAAATGCGGGGCCATCAGCACCAGTGCCGCCCAAAACACCACGGCTGCCATCAACAGATCGCCGCCCTGCCCGGCCAGCTGCACGCGCATGGGCTGGCCACTGGCCTGCCGGAACCCGGCAATCGCCAGAGCGCCTATATTGAGCGCAAGCACCAGATAGAAAAAGCCCATGCCGGTCAGCACAATACCAGTGGCAAGCTGAAAGGCCGTGGTTGCCGCCACCAACACAACGATCGCACTGCCAAAGCCCGACAAAAGCCAAAGGGCTGCAGATTTCTCGCGCCCGAAGGCGGCGGAGAGGATCAATCCGGGGGCAAGAAAGAACAGCGATGTAGCCAAGGCGGTAAGCGGCGTAATGAAGTACAGCGCCAGTGCGTGATCGGGCAGCCAATAGGGATTGGCGCTTTGCCCCAGATCCCAAAGCGACAGCACTTCGCGCAAGGTGCCAAGCCCTGCTGCGGTAATGATCGCCGCCAAGGCGAGGACCAACGCCGATTGCAAACCCGCGCCCTCAGCGCGGCCATTCTTTACAATCGACCCGCGCGTCATTTGGTTTTTTCTTCGCGGGCCATGTCATCCTGCCCGTAGCGCCCAAGGCGCGCGCCTTGCCGCATGAAGGGCACGCGCCCGGTAAGCACGGCCGAGATCAGAATGAAGGACAGCACCGCCATCGGCAAGATCAGCAGCGCTTGCGCCAGAAACGGCGACAGGCCCATGCCTTCGGCGAGATGAAGTGCGAAGGCGTTGAGCGCATAAATCACCCCGTAAGCCGCCGCATAGGGCAGCATCCGGCCAAGGCCGGTTGTGTTGAACACCAGCCGCGCATGGGTCATGTAATTCCAGATGATGCCAAGCGCATAGGCCACAGCAAGGGCGGGCTGAGAATCGACGCCCACAAGCACCAAAGCCGCGAAAACCGCATAGCCAAAGCCGGTGTTCAAAACCCCGACGCCCAAGAACCGCACGAACCGCGCGATCATGGAATGACCGGTCATAAGCGCTTTCATGCAGCCCCCCTTTCAGCGGCGAGGGTTGCGGCAACCCCGGCGGCCAGATCATAGCGCGGGCGAAAGCCGACCTCTTCACGCAGCCGGGTGACATCGGCCAAGATCAGATCGGGGTCGCTTGCCGGGCGGGGGCGCGCACCAAGGCGCACCAGATCGGCGCGGCCCATGGCATTTGCCAAGGCCGCGATCACATCGCGCACCTGGGTTGCCTGCCCCGAGGCCAGATTGACGGCCCCCTCGACCGGGCTGGCCAAAAGGGCGGCAAGTGCCGCGCCCAGATCCTCGGTCTGCAAAAAGTCACGGGCCTGAATGCCGTCGGTGCATTCGACGATGCGGCCTGCGGCAAGACCCTTGATCAGGTCGCCAAAAAGCCGGCCCTCGGGTTCGCCCGGACCGTAGCAAAAGAACGGGCGCGCCCATGCCAAGGACAGGCCAAGCGACTTCGCCCCGGCAAGGGCGGCGATTGCGGTGGCGGCCTTTGCGGCGCCGTAAAGTGTTGCCGGATCAAGCCTTGTGCCTTCGTCCAAGGGCCCGTCTGCGGCCCCCGCCCAATCATATTCGGCGCAAGACCCGACCATGACCGCGCGTTGCCCGCCCGCATCGGCAAAGCCGCGCAAAAGATCAAGGCTGGCGCTGACCCAGTCAAGATTGGCCCGCGATGTCCAGCGATCTTTTGGCCCGTCATGCCAGGCAAGATGCACAA
The DNA here is from genome assembly GCA_049680345.1 of Albidovulum sp. Taxonomy (GTDB): domain Bacteria; phylum Pseudomonadota; class Alphaproteobacteria; order Rhodobacterales; family Rhodobacteraceae; genus TMP-24. The sequence goes on from JBAUHP010000061.1 coordinate 6,997, forward strand.
GATGCGTGGGCTTGGCCGCAGCCAGCGCCCGCGCGGCGCCATCCCGGTTCAGACAATCAAGCGCCAGCCCCTCGGCCCCGGCAACGGGCAGGCCCGCGCGTGAGGCGGCGAGCACGGTAAACCCGGCCATCTGCAGGGGTTTGACCACCTGACGACCGATAAGCCCCGTCGCCCCGGTCAAAAGGACGCGGGGGCCGCTCATGTGGTGACGCTGACGTTTGGAATGGCGATAACGAAGCCGGTGCCATTGGCGCGCAGATCCGAAAGCTGCCCGATGATCTCGGTCTTGAGGTTCCACGGCAATATCAGCACGAAATCCGGGCGGCGGCGGCGCAATTCATCAACATCGAAAACCGGGATCTGACTGCCCGGCAGCAAGGTGTCTTGCTTGGCGGGATTTTTATCGACGCAATAGAGGATCTGATCAGCGCCGATGCCACAATAATTAAGGATGGTATTGCCCTTGGCCGCCGCCCCATAAGCGGCCACGGTCTTGCGGCCATTATGGGTTGATTGCAAGAAATCCAGCAGCCCTTCGCGCACTGCTTCGACCTTTTCGGTAAAGCCGCGGTAACCTTCCGCGCGGTCGAATTTTGCCGCAGCCTCATCCGCGCGTACCTTGGCGACGCCGGGGCGTTCAACATGGCCCGCATCCTTGAGGCAGGCATAAACCCGCAAAGAGCCGCCATGGGTGGGCATTTCTTCCACTTCAAAGACCCGCAGACCCGCATCGGCAAAGATTTTCTCGACCGCCAGCAATGACAGATAAGAGTAGTGTTCATGATAGATCGTATCAAACTGGACATGCTTGATCATGTTCAAAAGATGCGGGAATTCAACGGTATAGACGGCATCGCCGGTCAAAAGCGTGGCCACGCCGCGCACGAAGTCATTGATATCGGGGACATGGGCCAAGACATTGGCCGAACAGATCAGATCCGGGCGCTTGCCCTCGGCGGCCAGACGTTTGGCCAAAGCCTCGGTCCAAAACTCCACCAGTGTCGGCACGCCCTTCTTTTCCGCCTCGGCCGCCGTATTACCCGAAGGCTCAATGCCCAGAACCGGTACGTCGGCTTCCTGAAAATATTGCAAAAGATAGCCGTCGTTTGACGCGATCTCGAGCACCAGACTGTTGCGCCCCAGATTCAGCGCTTGGGTCATCTTGCGCGCGTAGCTGCGACAATGCGCCAGCCAGCTTTCCGAGAAGGAAGAGAAATAGGCGTAATCGGCGTCAAAAATCTCATCCGCCGGAACCACGTCGTCGACCTGCACCAGCCAGCAGCTTTCGCAAACCCGCGCGTGAAGCGGATACTTGGCCTCTGCCGCGCCCGCCGCCGTTTTCGGCACATAGGAATTGGCGAGGGGCTGCATGCCCAGATCAACCAGCGTTAAGGTAAGTGGCGCTGCACAAGAGCGGCATTTGGGAGTGTCACAAACAGTCATTACAATACTTTGCCTTCATAGGCCGCGATCTGTTCGCGGCAAATTTCCGCAGCCGGGCGCCCAGCGGCCCAATCTGCATACCATTGGGCGGTAAATTGCACGCAATCGTCAAATTGCAATGCAGGCACCCAGCCCAATTCGGCCCGCGCGCGGGCACAATCAAGCCGCAACAGCTTTGCCTCATGCGGGTTCGAATTAGATTCCTCAATCAAGACACGGCCCTTGCCAAGCGCCGTGACGATTGCTTGCGCCACCTCGATTACGGCGCGTTCATCAATGCGGTCGGGCCCGAAATTCCAGCCCGAGGCGGCCGCATCATCCCCCGCCACCAACCGTTCGGCCACCATCAGATAGCCGCGGATCGGTTCAAGCACATGTTGCCACGGACGGATCGAGCCGGGCGCGCGCAAGGCGACACTTTGCGACGGCCCAAGGCAGCCGCGCACGATATCGGGGACCAGCCGGTCGTCTGACCAATCACCGCCGCCGATCACATTGCCCGCCCGCACCGTGGCCACCCGCGCCGGATGGCCGCCATTGGCATGGGGCGCATAAAAGCTTTTGGCCATGGATTGCGTGGCAATCTCGCACGCACCTTTGGAGGCGGAATAGGGATCATGCCCGCCCATCGGATCGCTTTCGCGGTAACCCCAGATCTGTTCGACATTGGCGTAAGCCTTGTCGGATGTCGCCACGACAATCGCCTGAAGATCAGGGCAGATCCGGGCGGCATCCAAAAGATTGACGCTGCCGATGACATTCGATGTGAAGGTTTCAACCGGGTCACGGTAGCTGCGCAAGACCAGTGCTTGTGCGGCCATATGCAAGATCACTTGCGGTTGGGCCTTTCGCAAGGCGCATTCCAGCGTGGCGCGATCATTGAGATCACCAATGACGCTATCAACCTCTTGCAGATCAAGCAGCGTCCAAAGATTAGGCTCGGCCTCAGGCGCGCGCGAATAGCCCGTCACCTTGGCGCCCATCTGCACCAGCCAAGCCGCTGCCCAAGCGCCTTTGAATCCAGTATGGCCGGTCAAGAAGACCCGCTTATTTTTCCAAAACGATGGGTTCACGACCAGACCTTCCATGGCGCCTTGCCGCTTTCCCAATGTTCTTCCAATTCCTGCTTTTCCCGGATCGTATCCATGGGCTGCCAAAAACCGCGATGTTCCCAGGCGCAAAGCTCGCCATCATCGGCCAGACCGCGCAGCGGCGCTTGTTCCCAGATCGTCGCATCGCCATTCAGGTATTTCGCGACCTTGGGCGATAAAATGAAGAAGCCGCCATTGATCAAGCCGCCCTCACCCACCGGCTTCTCGGAAAACTCGGCAACCCGGTTGCCGTCAAGCTCCAACTGCCCGAAACGGCGCGGCGGCGGCACCGCGGTGACGGTGGCCAGCTTGCCGTGGGCTTTGTGAAAATCGATCGAGCCTTTGATATCGACATCGCCAACCCCGTCGCCGTAGGTCAGGCAAAATGCCTCTTCGTCCTTGAGGTAAGGCATCACCCGGCCAAGGCGGCCACCGGTCATGCTGTCTTGGCCGGTATCAACCAAGGTCACCTTCCAGGGGTCCGAAGAATTGCGATGCACTTCCATAGCGCCCGATGCCAGATCGAAGGTAACGTCGGAATTGTGCAAATAGTAATTGGCGAAATATTCCTTGATCACATAGCCGCGGTAACCAAGGCAGATGATGAAATCGGTAATGCCATTGGCCGCATAGATCTTCATGATATGCCACAGCATCGGCTTGCCGCCGATTTCAACCATGGGCTTTGGGACCCGGACGGTTTCTTCGCTAAGGCGCGTGCCAAGACCACCTGCGAGAATAACACATTTCATTTTCAATCACCTTTTCTCGCGCATCAGACAATCGGCCATCAATAAGGGCCGGGCAAACAGCACTATCCCGCGAATGGCCGACGCAAATCAAATTTATTGTCCGCTAAGGATATTCGTGATGCGCCAACCTATGCAATAAGTCACTAGTTTGCAGATTGTCGCAGATTTACCCGATAATGGATAGAGCCACCAAGCCATGCGCGGTTTAGGGGGCGTGCCTCCGAAGGGCTTATTATTGCAAACAAATCAGGCGCGGCGCAGGTCTGGGCAAAGCGTCAAAGAAACGACTGCACCGTCGCCAAAGCGCCATCAAGGGCGCGGCCCTCTTCATCTTGCAAGGCCGCAGCGCGCAAACGGCCCAGCCATTCGGCCGCATCCGCCCGCCCGGCCAATTGATCGGCCGCCGCCACCACGCGGTCAAACTTGGAACAGCCCCGCGCATGGGTGTCGGAATATCCCTTGATCAGGCGCTGACAGCGGATCACCTCGACGCCAAGATCATAGTCTTGCGGCAGATGCGCCATGGCCGCGGCCAACCAACGCTCAAGATGTTTTTGCTCAACCTCATGGCGATAACAGCGCCGCCGCCGGGGCCGCAGCCCGGCCAGGAGGTAAAGCACCACAAACGCCAAGGGCCGGTTGCTGTGCAAGCGCCGCCCCTTGCAAAACCACCGCTCGATCCGCGCCATCCATTTCGGATCAGCGCTAAGCCTTGCCCCAAGCCGGACGGGCAAGAGGCCCGCAATCTCTGCCGCGCGGGGGTGAAAATACTCGGTCAAGCGCAAGATATTGCCGGACTTTTGCCCCATCTCATTGTCAATCCGGGCAAAGCGGCTCTTGCGGGTCTTAAGATCGGCGACGCGGATCACATCATCATAGACCATCGCATTGGCGATATATTTCGCGCATTCAAGGCCAAACACATGGCCCTTGGACGCATCATCCCGGGCCACGACCGCTGCCAGCCGGTCCATGAACTCATGGCCATAAGCGATGTCTTGAAAATCCACCACCTTGCGCAGACCGGCGCGCGCCATGGCGTGCAGCGGCCTTGGCAAAGCCTCAAGGCGCGCCTCAAGACCGGCCCAGTCGTGCAACAGCCGGGCCGGGCCGCGTGGCACCAAAGGGGGCACAATATCGGCAGGTGTGGGCGTATCTTCACCCTTTGTGGCGCGTAATAGCCCGGCGCGAAAGGCACGGATCGAGGCATCAACACCCTTGCCGGAAGTGGAAATAGCGGCCTCAAATGCGGCGGGATCAAAAGGCAAGGCGCCGGATCCGGCAAGCGCCCCAAAGAGGCTTGCCGATATGACCGAGCCATTTTCAAGCGCCAGCTTATCCATATCGAACAAGATCAGCTTTCGCGCGGCAATCTCCGCGGCCGCGCGCACCTCATCCGCATCCGCAATCCCGTCGCCCGGCACCATCTTTTCCGATACCGCCAAAGCGCGGTGGGTCGAGGCGATCAGCGTGGTGCGATCGGGCGTCACGAAACCACGCAAGATCGCCCGCCCGGCCTCCATCATCTCGGACGCGAGCAATATATCGACATCGCCCGCCGCCGGTGCCAGCGAGAAGACCGGGGTCCGGTCGCCGAGCGGCGCC
>JBAUHP010000062.1:0-1797 GCA_049680345.1 Albidovulum sp.
GTAAGATATTGACCAATGCCAAACCGCCGGTGGATGAAGATGTGGTCTATGTCCATGTTGCCGCCGAAGGCTGGACGGGCGGGCAGTTGCTGCGCCGCGAATTCGTGCGCGCCTATTATCCGATTGAAATTGCAGGAAAATTACGAACCGCCATTGCCTGGACAACATCAGCCTCGGTTGTGGCGGTGATAGAGATGGTGTGCGCGGGCGCCTTGCCGGCGCAAGGGTTCCTTAAGCAAGAAGACATCCCGCTCGTACCCTATCTCGGGACCCGGACCGGCAATTACTACAGCATCGGCCACAAAAGCCGCCACGGGTGATCCACGCCCGATGTGAGAGGTTTACACAGGCCCGATCAAGGGGTGATACTGGGGCATCGCAATGGAGGATGGGACATGGCAGTAATTTCCGGTGATTTCCAAGGTCAGACGGTCATCACCACCTTTGAGATGACGCCGGGCACGGCGCAAGATCTGATGGATGAACTCAAGGAAGCCTATGCCAGTTTCATCCGCCATCAGACCGGCTTTATCGGGGCGGGGTTGCATATGAATGATGCGCAGACCCGGATCGCGAATTACAGCCAATGGCAACGCCGCGAGGATTTTCAAGCCATGCTGAGAACCCCGGAAATGCGCGAAAGAAACCGCCGAATTGCGGCCCTTTGCAGCCGCTTCGAACCGGTGATGTATGAGGTTTCAGAGGCCTTTTGAACCATGCCGCCTGCGGGCGCAGGCTTGCACAAAAAATGCCCGCCTGATGAAAGGCGGGCATTGTTGATTTGATCAGGCGGCCTGAACGCCGCGCCGTTAACTCAGGCGCTGTGGCGCTTGCGGCGCTTGGCGGCACCAAGTGCGCCGATGCCCAAGGCCAGCATCCCGAACGCTGCCGGAAGCGGTACGGCCGCAACCCGGATATTGTCGAGGTTGAACTGCGTGTTTCGCGTCGGCAAGGTCGCATCGACAAAAGTGATCGAGGTGAAAGCCGTGGTCGACTTCAGACCGAAGAAGTTCGAACCTGACCCAACCGTTGCAACCTGAATGCCGTCAAGAAAGACATTGGCAAGCTCACCCGCGCCAAGGGAACCGATGGTTGCACCAAAAGAGGTGATTGCCGAGGTAAAGACGATTGTCGTGGACTGATTGCCAGTGGCTCCGCCCGCAACCCGCTGCAAGCGGTTGTTGGCCAGATTGAAAGCGCCGAGAATCTGTTGAACATCGGCGCTGGTGATCGCATTGCCGTTGAACTGTTCAGTAACGGTCGCATTGTCATTTTCTACCCGAAAGCTTGCGACATCAGAGTAGGTGACGGTGCTGGCACCGGCAGCATGACCCATGGTCATAGCAAGAGCAGCAACTCCCAAAACGCGAAACATCGTTAAATTCCTTTATCCACAAACTACAAAAGCACGGAAGATTCCGGGCCTTTCGTTAAAAAAGTATTAAACAGCCAACTATGGCGGAATTGTGAAGGCTTTGCGGCAAGTTAGCCAATACGTTAAAAAATTCAAGCGTGTTGCCGGTTGGTCGGCGTGGCAGATCGTCGCAGGCTGCGGCTTTGGGCTGATCGGCAATATCGTGGCGGGCATTGTCGGCACGATCATCCATTCGACGATTGGCGCTGTGATCAGCCACAAAACTCAGGGATCACCGGGGCCCATTCGCCGCAATACTTCGGGTCCGACAACCAGACATCGGTCGGGCTGAAGGCATGTTCAACCACGACCCAGCTGCCGCCCTTCCTGCGCAAGATCGCCTGAATGCCCGGGTAATCAATCGGCTCGCTGTAATAGCCACT
>JBAUHP010000063.1:0-4850 GCA_049680345.1 Albidovulum sp.
TATTGGCGTGTTCCTCAAGATCTTCATGATCAATCCTCAATATCATGATGATCAAGTTGCATTTGATAATTGCGGGTAGGCATGGCACAGGGGGGAGACGGGTTCTATACGTACGCCCCGATTTGCACTTTGATCAAGAAAGCCCTGCCAATGTCCGATCCGCTCTCTCGTCTGCTCGAAACCCGTGATTGGCTTTTGGCTGATGGCGCCACCGGCACCAATCTGTTCAACATGGGGCTCGAAGCGGGTGATCCGCCAGAGCTTTGGAACACCGACAAGCCCGACAATATCCGCGCGCTTTATCGCGGCGCGGTCGACGCGGGCAGCGACATATTCTTGACCAACACATTTGGCGGCAATGCCGCGCGCCTGAAGCTGCATAACGCCCAATCGCGTGTTCACGAATTGAACCGGGTTGGCGCCAGCCTTGGCCGCGAAATTGCCGATGCCGCAGGCAGGCCGGTCATCGTTGCAGGCTCTATCGGCCCCACGGGCGAGATTATGGAGCCTATGGGCGCGCTCAACCACAAGCTGGCGGTAGAGATCTTTCACGAACAGGCCGAAGGGCTGAAGGCGGGCGGCGCCGATGTGCTTTGGGTCGAAACCATTTCAGCCTTTGAAGAATATCAAGCCGCAGCAGAGGCTTGCGCCTTGGCAAACATGCCGTGGTGCGGCACGATGAGCTTCGATACCGCAGGTCGCACAATGATGGGCCTGACCTCGGCGCAGATGGCCGCCAAGGTTGAAAAACTGGCGCATCCGCCAATCGGTTTTGGCGCAAACTGCGGTGTTGGCGCGTCAGATCTGATGCGTACACTTTTGGGATTTGTCGCGGCGGGGTCTGAACGCCCGATCGTGGCCAAGGGCAATGCCGGCATCCCGAAATATCATGATGGCCATATCCATTATGACGGCACCCCCGAACTGATGGGCAATTACGCAGCTCTTGCGCGTGATGCGGGTGCCACGATCATTGGCGGTTGCTGCGGTACGATGCCCGAGCATCTTCGCGCCATGCGACACGCGCTTGAGACGCGCCCGCGCGGACCACGCCCAACCTTGGAAGAGATCACCAAGCAGCTTGGCGCTTTTTCCTCGGCCTCGGACGGAACCGACGGCGAAGGCCCGGTGCGCGCACCACGTCAGGGGCGCCGACGCAGTTGACGCATCCGTGTAGGTGGACCGCCGAAAGCGAATTAATATAGCGAACATTCGACGCGCGTTGCCTCATCGCGCGTCATTTTTTGTGGTGGCATGATGGAAGCATTCGAATGCCTCCTTGATCAACAAGAATCAGATCCACCGAATAGCGACATCTGAGCAGTTTCCACCAAGGGCGCGCAGAACAAATCACAGCTGGTCGGTGTGGCATTTGCCGACAGCCCCAGCCGCTTCACAGCCACGTTAAAGCGTTGGGCGATCATTTCCGCATAGGGCCCCTCGCCGCGCATCCGGCGGTGCCAGCGCGCATCGTATAACTTGCCACCGTGCATTTCGCGCAACCGCGCCAAAATCCGCCCGGCGCGGTCGGGGTAATGTTGCGCGAGCCACTCCTGGAACAGCGGCGACACCTCTTGCGGCAAGCGCAGCATGATCCAGCTGGCATGCAGCGCCCCCGCATCACGGCCTGCGCCCAATATTGCCTCCAATTCACTATCGGTCAAAGCAGGGATCATTGGTGAGGCCATGATGCGCACCGGTATCTGTGCCGCCGAAAGCCGTCTGATCATCTGCAAACGCCGCTGGGGTGTCGGCGCGCGCGGCTCCATCAGCCGCGACAAACCCGCATCAAGGGTCGTGACCGATATCCCCACCCGCACCAGATTGCGCCGCGCCATATCGCCCAAAATATCCAGATCACGTTCAATCAGCGTGCCTTTGGTGACGATGGCCACCGGGTGATTCCATTGCGACAAAACCTCAAGAATACGCCGCATAATGCGGTATCGCGCTTCAATCGGTTGATAGGGGTCGGTATTGGTGCCAATGGCCAAGGTCTGGGCGCGGTAAGTCTTATGCGCCAGCTCTCGCGCCAGCACTTCAGGCGCAGTTGGCCGCGCGATCAGCCGGGTTTCAAAATCAAGCCCGGGTGACAGGCCAAGATAGGCGTGGCTTGGTCTGGCAAAGCAGTAAATGCAACCATGCTCGCACCCTCGGTAAGGGTTGATGCTGCGGTCAAATGGAAGGTCAGGAGAGGTCACGTAGGTGATCACCGATCTGGGGCGCTCTTCACGCACTTCGGTCCGCAGCAGATGCGGCGCCTCACACCTGTCCCAGCCATCGCTTTCGGCTTGAATGCTATAGCGTTCAAAGCGCCCCGCATCGTTGCTGGCCGCAGCTCTGGCTTTCAAACGCAGATCAGGATCGATGGCGGATCGGGGCATGTGGATAAGTTAGAACTTACCGGGAACATTGTCCATGCGGTCGGCCAGGTAAAACGACTGCTGCACCACTTTTCGTCGGTCACGGTTCCACCCATGTCGCAAACCGCCAAGTCGATGGGGTCAGCTGGCCGTAATTACCGATCCAACGACTGTCAGGAGACACAAGCCATGGCCGATGAAGGCGATATCGTTCTTTCCGAGCTCGACGATGACGAGCTGGTGCTGCAAATGCATGATGACCTCTACGATGGTCTAAAAGAAGAAATCGAAGAGGGTGTTAAAATCCTACTCGGCCGTAAATGGGCACCCTACGACGTCCTGACCAAAGCCTTGGTCGCCGGTATGACGATCGTTGGCGCCGATTTCCGCGACGGCATCTTGTTCGTGCCCGAAGTTCTTCTGGCCGCCAATGCCATGAAAGGCGGGATGGCAATCCTCAAGCCGCTGCTGGCTGAAACCGGCGCCCCCAAGGTCGGCAAGATGGTGATTGGCACCGTCAAAGGCGACATCCATGATATCGGCAAGAACCTTGTTGGCATGATGATGGAAGGTGCAGGCTTTGAGGTTGTGGATCTGGGCATCAACAACGCCGTTGAAAAATACGTCGATGCATTGCAGGCCGAGGACGCAGATATTCTTGGCATGTCGGCGCTGTTGACCACGACCATGCCCTATATGAAGGTCGTGATCGACACGCTCAAAGAAAAAGGAATGCGCGAAGATTATATCGTGCTGGTGGGCGGCGCGCCACTTAACGAAGAGTTCGGAAAAGCGATCGGCGCAGATGCCTATTGCCGTGATGCGGCTGTCGCTGTGCAAACGGCGAAGGATTTCATGGCGCGCAAACACAATAAGTTGGCCGCTGGCTGAATCTGAGGCTGCGACACATTCTGGCCCTGCAGCGTAAGCTGTGGGGCTTTTTTGTTGGAAAGACGCGGTGGGGCTTGGCAATTGCGGCAATAGCCACCAAATTGAGCGAAAAGGGAGTGTATCCATGCCAAGGATGAAGATCGCCGTTTTGATTGCCATGGTCGTCGTTGTCGCCGGTGGAACGCTCTTTTTGGCAAAAGCCGTTTGGGATTTGGGCGTGCCGGTCTGGGCGGCTGCAATGGGGCCGATTTTACTTGGCCTGACGCTGTTACTTCACCTGAAGCGACGATCAAAATGATCCCCTCTGACACGGTATTGACGGAGACCGGAATGGCGCCTTCACGGCAGGGCCGGGTGTTACTGATTGCTTGCGGCGCTTTGGCCCGCGAAATCCTGGATCTGAAGGCCGCCAACGGCTGGAACCACCTTGATCTGACCTGTCTGCCCGCCAACCTGCATCTTTGGCCGGACAAGATTACAGATGCAGTTGCCAAGGCCGTGGAGAAACACAAAGACGCCTATGAAAGCATATTTGTGGTCTATGCCGATTGCGGCACTGGCGGGCTGCTAGAGGCCAAATGCGCAGAGTTGGGCGTAGAAATGGTTGCCGGCCCGCATTGCTATTCGTTTTTCGAAGGCAATGAGAATTTTGCACAAAACGGTGAGATTACCAGCTTTTATCTGACCGATTTTCTTGTCAGGCAGTTTGATGCATTCGTCTGGAAGCCAATGGGACTCGACCAGCATCCGGAACTGCGCGACATGTATTTCGGAAATTATGAGAAACTTGTTTATCAAGCACAGACCAATGATCCGGCTTTGGATGCAAAAGCAAAGGACTGCGCCGCAAGGTTAGGACTGGTCTTTGAGCGCCGCTCAACTGGTTACGGCGATCTTCAGACGACCCTCGCAAGGCTTTAACGCAACTCCGAATTTTCTGCGAAAATTCATCTGATTTTTCGCAGAAAAATCGTTATCCGTTCGCCGCCAGCGCAATCTCGTTTATCCGACGAACCATCGCACGAACGCCGTTCGATCTTTGTGCTGAAAGATGCGCATCAAGCCCAAGCCGCTTCAATTCCGCCTGCGCGTCAACCTTCAAGACTTCGCTCACCGACAACCCGGCGTAAAGGGCATGAAGAACTGCAATCAAACCGCGCACGATCATGGCATCGCTTTCGCCATGAAAATCAAACACCGCTCCAGGCCCACTGCCCGCCACGCGCGGCAAGAGCCAGACCTGGCTCGCACAGCCCTCTACCTTCGTCGCAGGCACACGGAAGGCCTCGTCCAGCAAAGGCAATGCGCGGCCAAGTTCGATCACGTGGCGATAGCGCTCCTCCCAATCGTCAAGAAACGCGAAAGTCTCAGCGATTTCCTCAAATGCAGCCGTCGCCATCAAATTCTCCCTCGATCCCCATGAGGTAGTATGTCATGCCCCAAAGGTCCAGCGTCGCGGCCCCTTTTCCGCGGCGTGCGAATGGGTTACCCAATACCAAGATAGTCTGGGGGAGCCAAAACATGAATCGCCTTGTTACCGCACTGACGGTTGTCGGCCTGACGCTGCTTTTGGCGAATTGTGGAAAGATCCGCGAT
>JBAUHP010000064.1:0-22168 GCA_049680345.1 Albidovulum sp.
CTGCGCTTGTCGTCGCCAAGATCTTCGAAATCGGCATCGACGATATCGTCGTCAACACCGCGGGCCTTGTCGGCATCATCATCCTTGTCGTCGTCGCTTTGCGCGGCCTTATAGATAGCCTCGCCCAGTTTCATCGACGCGTCGTTCAGGTTGTGAATGCCGCCCTTGATCTTGCCTGCATCTTCGGAAGGCAGAACCTCTTCCAGCGCCGAGATCGCAAGTTCAATCGCTTCCACGGTCGACAGATCGACCTTGTCGGCATGTTCTTCAAGCGACTTCTTGGTCGAGTGGATCAGGCTTTCGGCCTGATTCTTGGCCTCGACCAGTTCCTTGCGGGCCTTGTCACCGTCGGCATTTGCCTCTGCGTCGCGGACCATCTTTTCGATATCTTCATCCGACAGACCGCCAGAGGCCTGGATCGTGATGTTTTGCGCCTTGCCGGTGCCCTTGTCTTTAGCGCCGACCGAGACGATGCCGTTGGCATCAATATCGAAAGTCACCTCGATCTGCGGCAAGCCGCGCGGGGCGGGCGGGATGTCTTCAAGGTTGAATTGACCCAGCATCTTGTTGTCTTGGGCCATCTCGCGTTCGCCCTGGAAAACCCGGATCGTCACCGCGTTCTGGTTGTCTTCGGCGGTTGAAAAGACCTGGCTTTTCTTGGTCGGGATCGTGGTATTGCGGTCGATCAGGCGGGTGAACACGCCGCCAAGGGTTTCGATGCCCAGTGACAGCGGGGTCACGTCCAGAAGGACCACGTCTTTCACGTCGCCTTGCAGCACGCCGGCCTGAATGGCCGCGCCAAGGGCCACAACCTCATCGGGGTTGACGCCTTTATGGGGCTCTTTGCCGAAGAAAGCGGTCACTTCCTCGATAACCTTGGGCATGCGGGTCATACCGCCGACCAAGACCACCTCGTCGATATCGCCTTTCGAGAGGCCCGCATCTTTGAGGGCATCGGTGCAAGGCTTCATCGACTTCTTGATCAGGTCACTTACAAGGCTTTCCAGCTTGGAGCGGGTCAGTTTGACGACCATGTGCAACGGCGTGCCCGATTTCATATCCATCGAGATGAACGGCTGGTTGATTTCGGTCTGCTGGCTTGACGAAAGCTCTATCTTGGCCTTTTCGGCGGCTTCCTTCAGGCGCTGCAGGGCCATCTTGTCTTTCGACAGATCGACGCCGTGTTCCTTTTTGAATTCGTCCGCCAGATAGTTGACGATGCGCATGTCGAAATCTTCACCACCAAGGAAGGTATCGCCATTGGTTGATTTGACCTCAAACAGACCGTCATCAATTTCCAGAATCGTGACGTCGAAGGTACCGCCGCCAAGGTCATAGACCGCGATGGTTTTGGTTTCTTTTTTATCAAGACCGTAGGCAAGGGCGGCTGCCGTCGGTTCGTTGATGATGCGCAGCACCTCAAGACCGGCGATCTTGCCTGCGTCTTTGGTAGCCTGACGCTGGGCGTCGTTGAAATAGGCGGGAACCGTGATCACGGCCTGGGTGACAGCTTCACCCAGATAGGATTCTGCGGTTTCCTTCATCTTTTGCAAGATCACGGCCGAAACCTGAGCGGGGCTGTATTTTTCGCCCTTCACTTCAACCCAAGCGTCGCCATTGCCGCCGTCGACGATGTCGTAAGGGACAAGCTTTCTGTCCTTTTCGACCTCGGCATCGGTCACCCGGCGGCCGATCAAGCGTTTGACGGCGTAAACGGTGTTGGTTGGGTTGGTCACGGCCTGGCGCTTGGCCGCTTGGCCGACCAGACGTTCCGTGTCTGTATATCCGACAACCGACGGCGTCGTGCGTGCGCCTTCGGCATTTTCGATCACACGTGGTTGCGCCCCGTCCATGATGGCAACGCAAGAGTTCGTGGTCCCCAGGTCGATCCCGATGACTTTGGCCATGTCTTTACCTCTTCCTTCGGCGATGGTCGCGAGCGCAGAGCCTTATGCGGCCTCTGCCCTCTGATCCCAATGTTTGGCCGGGATGTCCCGACCGGCTTCAGGGGGTATATAGGGACGGCTCAGGAAGGCTGCAAGCCGCCATAGCGTGCCAAAAATGAGGAAAATGTATGGAAAACCCTAAGGATTGCCCGATTGATCCTTTGCACCCCACGCCTTCGGCGGTGATCAGGGGGGTAAAGTATCATGCAAGCTTTGTGGATTTGGCGGCACAGAGGCAGTTACGGGACAGTTTGCGCGCGGTTGTGGCGTCAGCACCGCTGTTCACGCCCAAAACCGCTAGAGGCAAGGAAATGAGCGTGCGCATGACCTCTGCCGGGCGGTTTGGCTGGTATTCGGACACCAAGGGTTACCGCTATATTGACCGGCATCCCGAGGGCGGCGCCTGGCCGCCGATACCGGCGCAGGTGCTGGATATCTGGGCCGCCGTGACCGGCGTTTCCCGAGCGCCGGAATGTTGTTTGATCAACCATTATGGGCCGAATGCGCGCATGGGCCTGCACCAAGACCGCGATGAGGCGGATTTTTCATGGCCGGTGGTTTCGATCAGCCTTGGGGACGATGCGCTGTTTCGGATTGGCAACCGCGAAAGGGGCGGGCGCAGCGAAAGCCTTTGGTTGCGGTCGGGGGATGTGTTGGTCATGGGGGGCGCGGCGCGCTTGTTGTATCACGGGGTTGACCGTATCGCCGCGGGTACATCGGCGCTCTTGTCATCGCCGGGCAGGATCAACCTGACATTGCGGGTTGTAAGCTGAGCGGGTAGTAAGCTGACGCTATTTTCCGGGATTGTACTTGCGGGTCAGATAGAGCCCCATCAACCCAAGTGCAAACAGCGTGACCGACGTCCACATTGCATAGCTGACGGATGAATTTCGCGGGATGTAATTGATGAAAATCGCCCCGCGCATCTGATCGACAAGGTGAAACAGCGGGTTCCAGTCGAAGAATCTCAGCAAAGAAAAGCTGAGCGCATTGCCAACCATCATCTTGCCCGAGGCAAAGACGTTCACCCGAGAGACGATCGTGATCAAGATGGGGGCAAGTTTCGGTGCCCAGGGCTTCAGTGCCAGCAAAACCATCCCCGCCGAGAGCCCGAAGAACCATGACGCCAATACCATCGAAAAGGCAAAGGTGGGTTGATTGATGTCCAGCGGCTTGTAGGTCACATGATAGATGAACAAGATCACGCAGATCGCCAAAGACTGCAAATAAAGTGCGCTAAGGGCCGATGACATGATCGAAACCGCCGGCGTCATGGGCAGATGCAGCATCATCGGCGATGATGGCCCCTCGGCGCCAAAAACCTTCTTCATGGTCTTGTTGAAGGTCATGTAAGACATGACGCCCGCGACCAAGAACATCACGAAATCGCCGCGAAGTGCGCCGCCGCGCGCGCCCAGCAACGTCATCGTGACATAAATCGCCATGATGAAGACTGCGGATTGAACGATATTCAAAATCAGCCCGAACAGCGCGTTCGAATGCCCGGCATGTGCAGAGCGCACCGTGGCATGATAGACCAGATCGGCCAGATCAAAGACTTTGGTCAGGCTATTCTTCTTTGTTGCTACTCTAAACATGCCTGCGTCTTCTTGCCTTTCAGCGGTGATCTTGCGTTATTCTTATATTGCAATTCTTGCCGTTCCCTTATCGTCATATCATAAGGGCAGCAGTGTGGTTGATCAATTCAGCCCCTGAAGGAGAATTTGACGTGGATTTTGAGAGACTGGTGATGACCATGCGCAGGCTTGCCCTAGAGGCAGGCGACCGGATCATGGAGATCTACACCTCCGCAGATTTCGATGTGCGCGCAAAATCCGACGACAGCCCGGTGACCGCAGCCGATGAAGCCGCCGATGTGCTGATTTCAGCCGGGCTTCGCAAGGCCTTTCCCGATCTTGTGCTTGTCACCGAAGAACAGGCCGACAGCCATGCACAAAAGGTATCGACTTTTTTGATCGTGGATCCCTTGGATGGCACCAAGGAGTTCGTCCAGCAGCGCGGCGATTTCACCGTCAATATCGCCTATGTCGAGGATGGCGTGCCTTTGCGCGGCGTTGTCTATGCGCCGGCCAAGGGGCGGTTGTTCTATACGCTGGCAGATGGCCGCTCGGTCGAGGAAAAGGGCGATTTCGACAAGGATCAGCCCGGCGATCTGGTGCCGATCACGGTTTCGGTGCCCGATAACCGCGCGCTGATGGTCGTTGCGTCAAAATCGCACCGCGATCAGGCGACAGAGGATTACATCGCCCAATATGCGGTGCGCGATATGACCAGCGCCGGGTCATCGCTGAAGTTTTGTCTGGTGGCGGCGGGCGAGGCCGATCTTTACCCGCGCCTTGGCCGCACGATGGAATGGGACACGGCGGCGGGGGATGCGGTCTTGCGCGGTGCCGGGGGGGAAATGGCGCGGTTTGACGACCACATGCCCTTCACCTATGGCAAGCCAGGGTTCGAGAATCCGTTCTTCATCGCCTATGCCCCTGGCGTGCTTTTGGTGAAATAATGTCAGTTCTTATCGTCATTCCGGCGCGCTACGCCTCTAGCCGTTATCCCGGCAAGCCTTTGGTGACCCTGACGGGGGCCGGTGGGGCCGCACTTAGCCTTATTCAGCGCAGCTGGATGGCTGCGATGCAGGTGCAAGGTGCCGACCGGGTGGTGGTTGCCACGGATGATGTGCGGATCCGCGACCATGCCGAGGGGTTTGGTGCCGAAGTGGTGATGACCTCGGAGAGCTGCCGAAATGGTACCGAGCGCTGTGCAGAGGCGCAGGCGGTTTTGGGCTGGGGCTACGATATTGTCGTCAACCTGCAAGGCGATGCGCCGCTGACGCCCTATTGGTTCATTGAAGATCTTGTCCGGGGCCTTGCAGCGGACCCCGATGCCGAGGTGGCGACCCCGGTTTTGCGTTGCGACGGGCGCGCGCTGAACGGCTTTTTGGACGACCGCCGTAATCGCCAGGTCGGTGGTACGACGGCGGTGTTTGGCGCGGGAGGCCGCGCACTTTACTTCTCAAAAGAAGTGATCCCTTTTACATCAGAGACTTACGGCGATGCGGACTCGACCCCGGTGTTCCACCATGTTGGCGTCTATGCCTATCGGCCAAAGGCCTTGGCCGATTACGCCCGCTGGCCGATTGGCCCGCTGGAGACATTGGAAGGGTTGGAGCAGTTGCGCTTTTTGGAGCAGGGCCGCCCGCTTTTATGTGTTGAGGTTGAGGCCCGGGGGCGGCAGTTTTGGGAATTGAACAACCCCTCCGACCTGCCGAAGATCGAGGCGATGATGGCCGAGATGGGGATGGAATGACGCCCGCGCCGTCGGTCAGCGTGATCGTGGTATCGCGCGGCCGTCCCGCCGCCCTGCGGCGTTGTTTGAAGGCGGTGGCAGGGCTTGATCACGAAAATTTCGAACTTGTTGTTGTGGCCGATGCGGCCGGGCGTGTGGTTGCGCGCGAAACCCCTGCCAAGGTGGTGGGTTGTGAGATTGCCAATATCTCAGCCGCGCGCAATCTTGGGATTGAGGCTGCGGCGGGCGAAATTGTGGCCTTCATTGATGACGACGCGGTGCCTGAGCCGCAGTGGTTAAGCCATCTGTGCGCGCCCTTCAGCGATGCCCAAGTAGCGGCAGCCGGTGGCTTTGTGATTGGGCGCAACGGGATATCGTTTGAATGGAAAAGCGGAACGGTTGATAGGCTTCTTGATATCGGCCCACTTGATCAGCCCCTAACCCGCGTCGGTTTGCATAAAGCCCACCCCGGAGTCGCGGTTGAGATCAAGGGCGTCAATTGCGCTTACCGGCGTGACCTTCTGGCCAGTTTGGGCGGTTTTGACCCTGAACTGCGGTTCTATCTTGATGATACCGAGCTTAATTTGCGTCTGGCGGCTTTGGGCGCGACGGTTGCCGTTGCCCCCGGTGCAAGGGTTCATCACACCAAAGCCGCAAGCGAGACGCGGGGGCCCGACCGCGCGCCGCGCAGCCTTTGGGATATCGGGGCCAGCAGTGCCGTAACCCTACGTCGCCATGGTGCGGCGGCGGATGAGATAGAGACGGCGTATAAGCACCTTCTTGCCGCGCAGCGTCGACGGCTTTTTCAGATGATTGTTGCAGGAAATATTGAGCCGCGTGATCTGCGGCGGCTGATGGAGACTTTGGCAAAGGGCTTTGCCGATGGCATTGACCGCAAGCTTGCCGGACTTGCCCCGCTTGCCCCGCCGCAATCCGGTTTTCGCCGTTTCCCGGCGGGGCCACGGCCCGAGCAGATTCTGGTGGGGCGATTCTGGCAAGCCCGCCGCTTGCGGGCGCAGGCCGTTGATCTGGCGCGGCAAGGCATGACCGTGCGGCTTTTTCTTTTCAGCCCGACAGCGCTTTTCCACCGAATCGCCTATTCGCCGGAAGGATACTGGATTCAACGCGGCGGATTGTTCGGGAAATCCTTGAGAACAGACTATTATTTCAGCATTTGGCGCCATAGAACTCGCCTCATGCGCGAAATTTCGCTTTGGCGAGGCGGGTTATGGAATACCAGACTGTGACGTTTCCATATTTTCAACTAAGATGATCAGATGGACGCATTCGACAAGAAATTCCCCCTACCCGACCGGCAATTTGCCTTATGTTGGCCAAAGTCTTGTCTGAGAAACCCGTAGGGCCCTATCACTGAAATACACTGTCTCTGTTGTTGAGACAAAATTACAAGGTGCTTGCATGAAGCATAAAGTGACAAAAGCGATTTTTCCGGTAGCAGGTCTGGGCACGCGTTTCTTGCCTGCGACCAAATCTATTCCCAAAGAAATTATGACATTGGTTGACCGTCCGTTGATCCAGTATGCGATCGACGAAGCGCGTGCTGCTGGCATCACGGAGTTCATCTTTGTGACCTCGCGCGGTAAAGGTGCGCTGGAAGATTATTTCGATCATTCGCATGAGCTTGAGTCGACGCTTGAGAAGGCCGGTAAAATCGATCTTCTGAAGGTCTTGCGCCAGACCAATATGGATTCGGGTGCAATCGCCTATATCCGTCAGCATAAGGCGCTGGGCCTTGGCCATGCGGTTTGGTGCGCGCGTCGTTTGATCGGCGATGAGCCTTTTGCGGTGATCTTGCCAGATGACGTGATCGCGGCCGAAAAGCCCTGTTTACAACAGATGGTCGAGGCTTATGCCGAAACCGGCGGCAATATGGTTGCGGCCATGGAAGTGCCGGCTGACAAGGCCTCGTCCTACGGGGTTTTGGATATTGCCAGTGACATGGGCGCGATGGTTTCCGTCAAAGGCATGGTCGAAAAGCCGAAAGCGGAAGAGGCCCCATCGAACCTTGCGGTGATCGGGCGCTACATTCTGACGCCGGGGATCTTACAAAACCTCAACACGATTGAGCGCGGCGCAGGTGGTGAAATTCAGCTGACCGACGCGATTGCCGAAGAGATCCGCAAATCGAACGATGTGTATGGCTTCCGCTTCCGTGGTCAGCGCTTTGATTGCGGGTCAAAGGCAGGGTATTTGCAAGCAACAGTGGCCTTTGGTCTGGCGCGTCCAGAGCTGAAGGAAGAGCTGCATCAGTTCTTGGTTGAAATGACCGCAATGCGGAAAGCAGCCGAGTAGGGCCATATGACCAAGACTATCCTGGTGACCGGGGGCGCCGGGTATATTGGGTCGCACGCCTGCAAGGCTTTGCAGGCGGCGGGCTATCAGCCTGTAACCTACGACAGTCTGGTGACCGGCTGGGAAGATGCCGTCAGATTCGGACCGTTTGAGCGGGGCGATCTGTCGGATCGTGCCCGGCTGGACGCGGTTTTTGCGCGCTGGAGACCAGATGCGGTGATGCATTTCGCCGCCCTAAGTCTTGTGGGCGACGCGATGCGCGATCCGGGGCTTTACTGGCGCGCCAATGTCCTGTCATCCCTTACCTTGATCGAGGCGGCGGTTGCGGCTGGTTGCAAGGATTTCGTCTTTTCATCCACCTGCGCCACTTACGGCGACCAAGATGGGGTGATCTTGAACGAGGACACGCCGCAAGCGCCGATCAACGCCTACGGCAAATCCAAACGCGCGATTGAAGACATGCTGGTGGATTTTTCCGCATCGCACGGGCTGCGTCCGGTGATCTTTCGTTATTTCAACGTGGCCGGTGCCGACCCCGAGGGCGAGGTGGGCGAATATCACCGCCCCGAAACCCATCTTATTCCGCTGATGCTTGATGCGGTCGATGGCAAGCGGGCGGCGCTTACGGTGTTTGGCACTGATTATCCGACGCCTGACGGCACGTGTTTGCGTGACTATGTGCATGTGATGGATCTGGTCGATGCGCATATTCTGGGCCTCAAATGGCTGGAGGCGGGGCGCGGCCCGCGGGTTTTTTGCCTTGGCACCGGCAATGGGTTTTCGGTGCGCGAAGTGATTGACCAATCGCGCATTGTCACCAACCGCGATGTGCCATTGATTTATGGCGATCGGCGGGCGGGGGATGCGGTGAAGCTTGTTTGTGGCAGCGACCGCGCGGTGCAAGAGCTTGGCTGGACCCCACGAAGATCAAATATGGGGGCGATGATTTCCGATGCCTGGCGTTGGCATCAGACCGGCCGGTATGAGAAGTAGCGCGCGCGCGCTTATCCTTGACATCACCCGGCTGGTGGCGCGCGCGGGCGGCGCACCCCTGACCGGCATTGACCGGGTCGAGCGGGCCTATCTGGCAAAACTGGCGACGGGCGATGCGCCATGTTTGATGCTCTGCAAGACGGCCCTTGGCAGCATGATTTTTGGACCAGAGGTTGCCGCGAGAATCCTGGCCTGGATTGACGATCCGTCCAGCCTGCCACCGGCACCGCTTATGGGGCGGATGCTGGCGAGGCGGCGGCAAAACCCGGACCTGGAGGCGGCATTGCGGCCCCTTGCGCGGGCCCGGCTTCGGCCCGGCGCGCTTGGCGGTTGGCTGGCCAAGGCCCTGCCGGGGGGCGGGCTTTATCTTAATGTCGGCCATGTCAATCTGTCCGACCAGACGCTGGCTGAGATGCACGGCGTGGCGGGCATGACCACCGCTGTGATGATCCATGATACCATACCGCTGGATTTCCCCGAATATTCCGCTGACCATGCCCCCACTGAGTTTCGTAAGAAGCTGAAGGCAGCCTTGACGCATGGCGATGTGATCTTGTGCCCGTCGGGCGCCGTGGCCGCCGATATCGCGCGCTGGGCCGCCAGGTTTGATGCGGTCGTGCCAAGGCTTGTTGCGCCTTTGGGGGTTGATCTGGCCACCCCTGACAATGTGATTGCCCCCGCACCGCCGCCCTATTTTGTCACCCTTGGCACGATTGAACCACGCAAGGATCATGGGCTTTTGCTGGATGTCTGGGCCGATTTTCACGCCCGATTGCCGCCCAAAGACATTCCCCGGCTTTTCATCATCGGGCGGCGCGGCTGGAAGAATGGCGCGGTTTTTGCTCGCCTTGATAGCGAGGCATTCATGGGTCAGACGGTTTTTGAACTGCCGGGCCTGTCGGACGGGGCGGTGGCGGCATTGGTGCAAGGGGCCTGCGCCTTGCTGGCCCCCAGCCGCGCGGAAGGGTTTGGTCTGGCCCCCGCTGAGGCGGCCGGGCGCGGGGTTCGGGTTGTGGCGGTCGACCTTGCGGTGACCCGCGAAATACTTGGGGATTACCCGATTTACCTGGGCCCCGGCGACCGTTATGCTTGGGCGGATACGATAACAAGAATGACAAAACAGGCAGCATCACCAAAGTCAGGCGCAGGCCCGGCGGATATTCCGGACTGGACAGCGCATTTCAACCTCGTCTTTAGTAAGTTGTGATAGGCCGCATGATATTTCGGGGCAATCAAAGCGGCGACGAGGGTCATATTGAAGCTGTGGGACAAATATCGCCTGCGCCTGCGTCGCAAACGCCTGCGTATTCGCGCCTTTCGCAAGCGGCGCGAATTGGAGCTGTTGGCTGACCGCAGCAAAGGCCTGTCGCGCGACGCGATCTTGCTGTTTTCAGTGGTTCGCAATGAACGCATTCGACTGCCCTATTTCTTGGATTATTACCGTGCATTGGGGGTTACGCATTTCTTCTTTGTTGATAACGGTTCGGACGACGGCACGTGCGAATACCTTGCCGGCGAACCCGATGTATCGCTTTGGCAAACCCGGCATGAATACCGAAAATCGCGCTTTGGCATGGATTGGCTGAACTGGTTGTTGAGCCGATATGGCCACCGGCACTGGACACTGACCGTCGATGTGGATGAGTTTTTTATCTATCCGTTTTGCGATACCAGACCGATCCGCGCGCTGACCGATTGGCTGGATGCCTATGCGCTGCGTTCCTTTCCGGCCATGCTTTTGGACATGTATCCCAAAGGCCCGATCGCGGCACTTGCCTATGCGGAAGGCCAAGACCCTTTCGAGATTGCAAATGGCTTTGACAGCGGCAACTACATGATCTCGAAAAACCCGCTTTTCGGTAATCTGTGGATTCAAGGTGGTCCAAGGGCGAGGGTGTTCTTTGCCGAAGACCCCGAAAATGCCCCCTCGCTGAACAAGATCCCCTTGGTCAAATGGCACCGAAGCTATGCTTATGTCAGCTCCACCCATATGCTTTTGCCGCGTGGGCTGAACCTTGTCTATGATGCCAAGGGTGGGGAAAAAGCCTCGGGCTGTCTTTTGCACGCGAAGTTCTTGTCGACATTTTCTGAGAAGGTTGCCGAAGAAATGCAGCGCCAACAGCATTTCGCCGCCAGCCAAGAATACCATGCCTATACCGCCAGTGACCCCGATCAGACCGATTTGTGGTGCAAAGGAAGTGAAAAATACATCAATTGGCGTCAGCTTGAGATTCTGGGGCTGATGTCAAAGGGCAATTGGGCATGAGGTATAGGGAATGAGCGTTGGCGTCATCATGCTATGCCACACGGCCTTCAACCGGGCAGCACAGGTTGCGCGGTTTTGGGCCAGTGCCGGTTCGCCGGTGGTCATTCATGTCGATGCCCGCGTTGATGCGCAGAAATATTCAAGCTTCACCCAGGGCCTGTCTGATCTGCCCAATGTCAGCTTTTCGCCGCGGTTCGCCTGCGAGTGGGGTACGTTTTCGCTGGTCGCGGCAACGCTGGCTGCGGCCAAGCAGCTTTTGGCCAAGCACCCCGATCTGGGCCATGTATATCTGGCCTCCGGCGCGTGTTTGCCGCTGCGGCCGCATGAAGAATTGCTGGAGTATCTGGCAGCACGGCCCGAGACGGATTTTATTGAAAGCGTGACCACGAAAGACGTGCCGTGGATCGTGGGCGGCCTTGCGTCGGAACGGTTCACCTTGCGCTTTCCGTTTCCGTGGCGCAACCGGCGGCTCTTGTTTGATGCCTATGTGCGGCTGCAGCGCAGGGTCGGGTTCAAGCGCAAGATCCCCGAGGGGATCGTGCCGCATATGGGGTCGCAATGGTGGTGCCTGACCCGCCGCACCCTTTTATCGATCCTTGAAGATCCTCGGCGGGAGGAGTTCAACCGCTATTTCCGCCGGGTCTGGATACCGGACGAAAGTTATTTCCAGACCCTTGCACGATCTTTTTCAACCCAGATCGAAAGCCGGTCTCTGACCCTGTCGAAGTTCGATATTCAGGGTAAGCCTCATATGTTTTACGATGATCATCTGCAGCTTTTGCGCCGCTCGGATTGTTTCGTTGCGCGTAAGGTCTGGGACCGCGCTGACCGGCTTTACGACGCTTTCCTGACGTCACCTGTGAAGGCAGTTGCGCGGTCCGAACCGCGCCCGGGCAAGATTGACAGGCTGTTTTCCAAAGCCGTCGAAAGGCGCCTTCGGGGGCGTGCCGGGCTTTACATGCAAAGCCGGTTTCCGGCCCAAGACCGCGAAAATGGCAAGACCTGCGCGCCTTATTCGGTGTTCCACGGCTTTTCCGATCTTTTTGAGGACTTCGACAGCTGGCTTGCCAAGGCCATTGGTGGCCGCGTGCATGGCCATCTGTTTGCGCCAGATCGTGCCGAATTCGCGGGCGGTGAGCGGGTTTACAGCGGGGCTTTGTTTGGCAGCGCTGTTTTGCGTGATTACGACCCGCGGGCCTTCTTGACCAACCTGATCTGGAACACGCGGGGCGAGCGGCAGTGCTTTCAATTTGGCCCGCGCGATAATCAGGCCTGCAACCAATTCATCGCAACCGATGCCAATGCGCAGATCTCGGTGATCTCGGGCAGTTGGGCAGTGCCGTTGTTTCGGCGACAGGCAAGTTTTGCCACGATCCGCGCCGAAGCCGCACGGCTGCAACAGATAGAGACGGAACATCTGGCGCTTTTGCGCTCTTTCCCGGTCAAGGCGAAGGTGCGGATCTGGACGATGGCCGAGTTTTTGGAAATGCCGATGGAGCATCTGCAAACGGTCATCGATGAAATCAACCCGCGTGCGACCCGTAGTTTAAGTGCGGCACCACGACTTGTGGATCTGATCGGATTTGGGCGCTTCTTGCAAAACCTCAAGAACCAGGGGATGCAGCCGACATTGATGGGCGATTTTCCCGAGGCGCAAGACCAGCGTCCACCCGGCCAGCTGCGCGGCCGGCCCTATCTGGTTCGGTAAGAGGAGATGCCGATGGCCAGGATGTTTCAGTCTTTCGTTGTCTTCGCGGCAATGCGCACGGGTTCTAACTTTTTGGAAGAAAGTCTGAACGGGGTTGAGGGCGTTACCAGCCACGGTGAGGCGTTCAACCCGATCTTCATCGGCTTGCCCAACCGCAATGCGTTGCTGGGCATGACCATGGCCGAACGTGACGCCTGCCCCCAAGACCTGTTCGAGCGGATCAGGAAAGCGCCGGGTTTGAATGGTTTTCGCTACTTCCCCGATCATGACGCCCGGATTTTGGACGATATTCTGGACGACCCGAACTGCGCCAAAATAATCTTGAACCGCAATCCGCTGGAAAGCTATGTCAGCTTGAAAATTGCCCGTGAAACCGGGCAATGGAAGGCAAGAGACGCGCAGCGGTTAAAAACCGCAAAGGTCGCCTTTGACGCGGCGGAGTTTCAGGACCACTTTGAGGTGCTGCATAGATTTCAGCGGCGGGTGCTGTCTTCGTTGCAAAAATCCGGCCAGACCGCCTTTTACCTTGATTATGCCGATCTTGGTGACGCCGATATTCTGACCGGCCTTTTGCGGTTCTTAGGGATGGAAGATACGGCCATCTGCCCGGCCACCTCGGTTGTGCCGCAAAATCCGGCACCAATTTCGTATAAAGTCACCAACCCGAGTGAAATGCTGGAGGCGCTGGCGCGGCAAGACCGGTTTGAGCCTGACCGCACGCCGAATTTCGAACCTCGTCGGGGGCCGATGGTGCCGGGTTTTGTTGCGTCCAAGGGTGCAGCACTTTTGTTCATGCCGATGCGTTCGGGGCCATCGGCGCGGATTGAGGCATGGCTGGCAAAGCTTGGCGGCGCGGATCGGGCCGGCCTTATCACCGGATTTACCCAAAGCAGCCTGCGCAGCTGGATGCGTGATCATCCGGGTGGCTACCGGAGTTTTACCGTGTTGCGCCATCCGGTGGCGCGCGCCCATACAGCATTTTGCGAAGAAATCCTGTCTGGCGCACGCCCGATCGTGGTTGATCAACTTGTGCGCCACCACCGATTTGTCTTGCCCGATACTGACCCGGATGCCGAATTTTCGCCAAAGGCGCACAGGGCGGCATTTGTGCAGTTCGTGCGCTTCACCAAGGCAAGCCTGAACGGCCAGTCCGCTTTGCGCGCCGATCCTGCCTGGGCCAGCCAAAGTGCCATTTTGGCAGGGTTTTGCGAATTCACGGCACCGGATCTGGTTATTCGCGAGGAGGATCTTGAGACCGATCTTGCATGGCTTTGCAAAAAACGCGGTGTGAAATTCACGGCATCCAAGGCCGTGCCCGACCCTTGGGCCAAAAAGTTGGCGCTGATTTATGACGAAGATATTGAGGCGCTTGTGCGCCAAGCCTATGGGCGCGACTATCTGAACTTTGGCTTCGGCGCCTGGGCAGGGATTGAATAGGGCGCGGGCTTCAGGCGGCCTGGGTTGAATGGTTTTCGGTCAAGACGGCATGCAAGGCCGCCGGATCGCTGTTTGAGCGTAATTTGTCGCGCATCGCCTCTTCGCGGAAGGTGCGCGAGACAAGTGCCAGGGCTTTGAGATGTTCGACGCCGGTACCGTGCGGTGCAAAAAGCGCAAAGATCAGATCGACCGGCATGCGATCAACCGCGTCGAAATCCATAGGCTTTTCCAGCCGCAAAAATACGCCAACAACCCGGTCAAGCCCGTAAAGGCGGGCGTGGGGCAAGGCGACGCCATGCCCCACGCCGGTTGCACCAAGGGATTCGCGTTCTTGCAACGCATCGACGGTGTCGGTGATGTTCAACCCATAGACCGATTGTGCAATCTCACCCAGTTCTTGAAACAAGCGTTTTTTGCTGGCCGATTGACCCTGCACACGCACTGCGTCGGGGCGAAGAAAACTCGAAAGATCCATCCGTCTTTGAAACCCTATGAAAGTCTTTAGGTCCGGTACTAGCTTCGCGCCGCAGGGTCAATCCAGCCAACGTTCTGGTCGTCGCGGTGGTACACGACGTTGACGCCTCCGTGTTTGTCATTGTGGAAGACCAGAAACTTCGCGCCGGCGAGTTCCATCTGCATGACCGCCTCGCCCACGGAAAGAGAGGGGATCTGGGCCTCCGTCTCGGCGATGATGATGGGCTGAAGGCTTTCTGGCTCGGCCTCGTCTTGGCCGCTGTTCGCAGCGAGCACGTACATTGGCGCGCCGCCAAATTCAACCGGCTCGCGGCGGTCGCGGTGATGATCGCGCAACCTGCGCTTGTAGCGGCGTACCTGTTTGTCCATTTTCTCGCGGCATGCCTCGAAGGCTGCATAAACTTCGTGCGAATGGCCCTTGGCGGCAACCGTCAGGCCTGTCGACAAATGAACCAGGGCTTCGCAAATGTATTCATGGGCATCGCGCGAAAACACAACGGTGGCCTCTGTCGGGCGCTGGGCATATTTTTCGAAAGTCTCTCCCATTTCCGACTGAACATGGGTTTGCAGTGCTTCGCCCACGTCGATTTGCTTACCGGTGATTTGGTAGCGCATGATGACCTCCATTTTAGGTACAAGAAATAGGCCCGGCGGGCGTCTATGCCCGTCTGACCGCTGCGAAATACAGGAATTGCGGTGAAGAGTAATGGGTTGCCTTACGTCTGGCTTCAGTCCGATCTGGAGGGTTCGGAAAGGTTCCGGCGGCGTCGCTTGAAGGAAGACGGTATGCTTATGCATTTGCGATATTTGGCGACAGATCGACCTGCAATGTCAACGCCTTCGTTGCGTAGCGGGGCACAAATCGCTTCATCCGCCAGTGGAATACGGCGATCTTCCGCCGCGATCATCCGGCGCAGACGCGCTTGGGTGTCAAAAGCTGAGGCAGTGCCGTTTGCGGTTGGTAGGGCGCGCGCGAAAAACTGCGCCAACGCATAGGTTTTACCGCCTGAGGTCAGGGCTTTCCCGGTCAATGCACGACCCATGTTTGATGGGCGAATGCCCAAAATGGCCGCTGATTTCGCCTGACGTTCGGGGTGGATCGTGGGGGGATCTGCAAAAGAATGCGTCTTGCCGGGCAACAATGTGTTGCCCGATGCGCCATAATCCAGCCGATCTTGCGGCCAATACACGCATCAGATGATGGGCGTGATCGAAGCAAAGCGGCATCTGCGGCGAATCGTGTGAGCCAGCCCCCAGATCAGGAAATCCGGAAGCTTTGGCCCAGATAGACCCGCCGCACGTTTTCATCGCGCACAACTTCATCGGCGGTCCCGCTCATCAAGACGGTGCCGTCATGCAAGATATAGGCGCGATCAACGATTTCGAGGGTCTCGCGCACGTTATGGTCGGTGATCAGCACGCCGATGCCGCGCGATTTGAGGTCGTGCACAAGAGCGCGGATATCGCCGACTGAAATCGGATCGACCCCGGCAAAGGGCTCGTCCAGTAGCAGATATTTGGGGTCGGCGGCCAAGCAGCGGGCAATTTCAACCCGCCGCCGTTCACCGCCGGAGAGGGCCATGGCGTTGGCGCGGCGCAGATGTTCGATCGAGAAATCCGACAAAAGCTCTTCCAACCGTTCGCGCCGCTTGTGGCTGTCGCGCACGGTGATTTCGAGGACCGCGAGGATATTTTCTTCGACCGAAAGCCCGCGAAAGATCGAAACCTCTTGCGGCAGATAGCCGATGCCCAGTCGGGCGCGGCGATACATTGGCAGGCCGGTCACGTCTTGCCCGTCGATTGTCACCCGGCCGCTGTCTGGTGTGATCAGACCGGCGATATTGTAAAAGCAGGTGGTTTTTCCCGATCCGTTCGGCCCCAAAAGTGCAACAACCTCGCCGCGTGCCAATTCCATCGACACATCGCGGATCACCGGGCGGCGGCGATAGCTTTTGCGCAGATGGCTGACGCGCAGGCCCGCGTCGCCGTCAGAAACCGTGAATGCCGGGGCTTTGGTCATGGTGTGGTCTTGGCCCCGGATTGCAGGATCGTTTTGACCCGTCCCTCCATCGTGCCGATACCGGTGTCCAAATCGACAACCAGCTTTTCGCCGCTGATGGTGCCGCTGTCTTGGGTCAAAAGCACGCGGCCTTGCATCTCAAGTCTGCCCGAGGTGAGCGTATAGGTTGCGGTTTCAGCCTCGGCCGCTTCGGTGCTAGTGGACATAAGCACATTGCCGGTGGCGTAAAGCGTGTCGATCTTGGTCTTGTCGCCCTCGACATAGGTGACCACCAGATTGTTCGAAGAAAGGCGCATCTCGCCCTGGATGACCACGACATTGCCGGTGAAGACGGCGGTGGCGTCTTGTTGGTTTACATCAAGCTGATCGGCGGTCACTTCCACCGGCTGACCGCCCCCGGCGCGCAGCCCCTTGAAGGCGAGTTGACCGGCCTGAGCAAGTGCCGGCGACAGGCCAAACCCGCAAATTGTCATGACCATTGTTAAGGCAAAAATGATGGGCCGCATGGATGTTCCTCGGATCTTAGGGCGTGTATACTAGCCTTACACCCTTATTGAAAACCAATAGATGATCGTCAGGCGGCCCGGACAGGCGCATTGCGCCCGAATAGATCCTCCCAAACGGTGCATCGGTCACGACATTCCCGTCTGCGGTGACAAGCGACTGTCTGAGGGATGACACCATATGATCGGATCGCAGCAAGTAACCATCAGATGTGATCACAACCACGTTGTCGATAAGGGTCAATAGCCCGGCGGCGGAATCGAGGCGGCCGTTTTCGGCATGGACCGTCACTTTGGCGTGGTTATCCGCCTCGTAAATTGTCACGGGTTTGACGGCTGTGGTTGCATCGCCCGCAGCTTTACCGGGGCGCGCGCTGGCGGCGGAAAAGCTGACCGCCGCGCCATCACTGGTCACGCCTGAATATTCAGGTTTGGTCAGGCGCGGGTTGCGCGCAAGGCTGTCAATCTCGACCTGAGCGTAGGGAAGGGCATCGCCAATGTCCTTGTTTTTGGCGAAAAGGAACAGGGTCGACAAAATCGCCAGCGCAAGGATTGGCAACAAGATTTTCAGCCATAAGACAAGACGGGAATAAAGCTGAACCGGTGCTGCCATGGCGTCAGACAACGCCTGCGCGCAGGCAATCGTGGATGTTCAAGATACCCAGTGCCTGGCCGGTACCACCTTCGGCCACGACGAACAGACAGGTGATCTGGCGATCCTTCATCAGGGCCACGGCGGTTTCGGCGACGGCGCCGGGATCAACGCTGCGAGGATTGGGCGTCATCACATCAGCGGCGGTCAGCGACAGAAGCCCATCCATATGGCGGCGCAAATCGCCGTCGGTGACGATGCCGACAATGTGACCGCCATCCCCGGTCACACCCGCCACACCAAAGCCCTTGCGGCTCATCTCAAGCAAAGTCTCGCTCATCGGGGTGGATTGCATCACCAGGGGTATCGCATCGCCCGAATGCATAAGGTCGGCGACTTTAAGAAGCTTTGCCCCCAGCTTGCCGCCGGGATGGAAGGTGCGGAAATGGTCTGGGGTGAAATGGCGATGTTCCATCAGTGCCACGGCCATGGCATCACCCATCGCCAGCGTCATGGTGGTAGAGGTCGTGGGGACAATCCCGGTGCCGCAAGCCTCTTCTGCTTTGGGCAGCAAGATCGCCACATCGGACTGGGCCAGCAGCGTCGAGCCATCGCGGCTGGCGACGCCGATCATCGGGATACTGAACCGCCGGCTATGGGCGATGATGTCCGACAGTTCCGGGGTTTCGCCGGAATTTGACAAGACCAGCAGCACATCGCCCTTGGTGATCATGCCCAGATCGCCGTGGCTGGCTTCGGCGGGGTGCACATATTGCGCGGGCGTTCCGGTTGAGGCGAAAGTGGCCGCGATTTTGCGCCCGACATGGCCCGATTTGCCCATGCCCGACACGATCACCCGGCCTTTGGCCGCCAACATCAGATCAATCGCGGCGGCAAAGCTACCGTTCATGGCGGCGGCCAGCGCGTCAAGCCCACGTGCCTCGATGCCGATGACGCGGCGGGCGGTTTGCAGGAATTTGTCTTTGTCGGTCATATCAATGCGAAAAGATGTCAGAGTTGTCATCCCAGCCCAGCAGGTCAAGCTCTGCCCGTCTTGGCAAGAAATCATAGCATGCCTGCGCCAGCTCAACCCGCCCCTCGCGCGCCAGACGGCTATCAAGCTCTGCCTTCAGGCGGTGCAGGTACAGCACGTCGGAGGCGGCATATTCAAGCTGTGCGTCGTTCAGCATCTCTGCCCCCCAGTCCGAGGTTTGCTGTTGTTTTGATACATCAACCCCGACCAGTTCTTGCAAGAGGTACTTCAGCCCATGCCGATCGGTGAAGGTGCGCACCAGCTTGGCGGCGATTTTGGTGCAATAGACCGGGGCGGTTGTGACCCCGAAGGCGTTCTTGAGGGCGGCAATATCAAAGCGGCCAAAGTGGAACAGCTTCAGCGTGGCAGGATCGGCGAGCATCCGCACGAGGTTTGGGGCCTGCGCTTGCCCCCCCGCCTGGCCCCGCGCGATCTGCACCAGATGTGCGTCACCATCACCCGACGACAGTTGCACAAGGCACAACCGGTCGCGGCGCGGATCAAGCCCCATGGTTTCGGTATCAATCGCAACGACGGGGCCAAGATCAAGCCCGTCGGGAAGGTCATTCATATGCAGATGTATCGCCACGCCTTGTCCTTTTTTCTTCGATCTGACCCATGGTCGTTGCTTCAAGAACCGAAATAGGCCTGCTGACATGCGAACTCAACGCGAAAATGGTGGTGCTGGTTTTGCGAAGGCCAGCTGTGCTAGCTTTGGGCATGGTCAAACGGGCGCAGAATTGGGGGCGATCTTATTGGCAAGGCAGGGTGTCACCTGCCTTTGCGGTGGTGATTGTCTTGATCGGGGGGAGGCTGGCGGTTCGGTGGCTTTATGCGCAGCTGCCGCCTGATCTGCCGCGCTGGGTCATCGCGGGCCTTGCGCTTGTCGATGTGGCTTTCCTTGTCTGGCAGATCACCGGAGCCTTGCGCGCCACGCGGCGCGAGTTGGAAGGGCAAAGCGGGACCATCGGTGTTTGGGGCTGCCACGGTGCCGTTTTGGGGGCATTTGGCGTGGCGATTTATGGTTTGGCCGATCTTGCGGCGGCACGGCCTGTGGCCCCCATCATGCATGCCACCGCGCCGCCGGTTTTGCCGCGTGACGGCGGGGCGGCCCTGCTTCTGGGCGAGATCGGTTATGATGGCATGAACGCGCTTGACGCGACCCTTGCGGGTGCCGCGCCGCCCAAGACCTTGCGCATTGAAAGCAACGGCGGGCTGGTTCATGCGGCGCGGGCCATAGCGCTTCGGGTGGAACAACAACAGCTTGCAACCGAAGTGACGGGTGATTGTTTTTCGGCCTGCACGTTGATTTTCATGGCGGGGTCGGACCGCAGGCTTGGGCCAAACGGGAGGCTTGGCTTTCACGGCTATGCCTTTCACGGTATGACTATCACGAAAGATACCAGCCCCGAACAGGCCCGTGATGAGGCGTTTTTTGCCCGGCGCGGCCTTTCTGATGATTTCGTTGCGCGCATATTCGACACGCCGCACGACCAGATATGGATGCCGTCGCGGGCCGAGTTGGTGGCGGCGGGGGTGATTGCGCCGTAGCGGCGGCCGTTGCCTGCGGTAGCTCGCCCGACGAAAGTCTGTGGCGTGCGTTGGCCCGTTTGCTAGACTGTTCGGCAATGAAGGCGAAAGTGACATCTTTTCGATGGGGGCAACTGACCCTGCCGGGCCAATTCCTTTTGGCGGGGGCTGTGGTTATGCTTTTGACCATGCTGGTGGTCGGATCATGGGTGTCATCGCGGATAGAGCAAGCCGTGGTGCAAAATTCCGCGATTGCGGCGGCCTCATACATGGAAAGCTTCATATCGCCGCTAAGTCAGGATCTGGCGTCGCAAGACAGGCTGTCCGAACCCGCAGCCCAGGCCTTGGATGAGATTTTTTCCGGCGTCACCATGCAAGAACGGGTGGTGTCATATAAGATCTGGAAAGGCGGCGGGCGGGTTGTGCATGCGTCTGACCGATCGGTGATTGGCAAAAGCTTTGAGCCTTCGGATGATCTGCGCGCCGCATGGCAAGGCGAGGTGGCGGCATCATATGAAAACCTTAACGATCCAGAGGATCGGAGCGAAGCCGCACTTGGGGTGCCGCTGCTGGAGGTCTACAGCCCGATACATGAGATCTGGAGCGGTCGCATCATTGCAGTTGCTGAGTTTTATCAACGCGCGGACGTGCTGAAAACGGATCTGGCGGATGCAAAGCGCAAAAGCTGGGTGATCGTCGGATCTGCCTTTCTGGCCAGCGGTTTCTTGTTGTTCGGAATCGTTCAGGCCGGCGGGCGTACGATCCGCCATCAGCGCATCCGGCTTGAAGAACAGCTTGATGCCACAAAGACGCTGGCAGCCCAGAACCTTGCATTGCGCCAGCGGGCGGTCACCGCCAGTGCGCGCGCCACCGCCCAAACGGAACGCACGATCCGACGCGTCGGCTCGGATCTGCACGACGGTCCTGGCCAGCATCTTTCACTGGCGGCCTTGCGGCTGGATGCGGCGCTGAAGGACCAGGCCGACAGCGGGGCCAGCAAAGATATTCGCAACTCACTTCAATTGGCGCTGGAGGAAATCCGCGCTATTTCACGCGGGCTTTCCTTGCCCGATCTGGACCAGATCGACCTGCAAACGCTGGTCAGCCGGGCGGTGCGCCAGCACGAAGAACAAACCACGATGCAAATCGCGACTAGGTTCGAAGGGCAAAGACCGCCGGTTGTGGGCTATGCCGAAAAACTGTGCATCTACCGCTTTTTGCAAGAGGCTTTGTCAAACAGTTTTCGCCATGCCGATGTGCAAGACGCAAGCGTGACAGTGATCGGTCTGGCGGACGGTATCAAGGTGGTGGTCCAAGATAAGGGCGTGGGGTTTGACCCGAGCAAAGTCTTGACGCTGCGCCGTGACGGCGGGCAGGGGTTGTTGGGGTTGATGGACCGGGCGGAAAGTATTGGCGGTTCCATCAGCATTGAAAGCAGTCATGGGAAGGGTTCCGTCCTTACCCTGACGTTGCTTGAGGGAGAATAGGCGATGACAATCCGTGTGGTATTGGCCGATGATCATCCGATTTTTCGCGATGGGCTTGTGCAAAGCATTGAAGAGACCGGGGCGTTCGAAGTGGTGGGGGTTGGCGCTTCGGCGGATGATGCCATCAGCCTTGCGGCACTTCACCGCCCGGATGTGGCACTGCTGGATCTGTCGATGCCCGGCAATGGCATCGAGGCCGCCCGGCAGATTTCGGATGCGGGCACGGCACGCCATATTGCGATGCTGACAGTGTCTGAGAATGACGCCGATGTGACGGCGGCACTGCAAGCCGGTGCGATTGGCTATGTACTTAAAGGCGTCTCTGCCAGTGATTTGCGCGGCATATTGGAAGGTGTGGCCAAGGGCGAGGCGCATGTGTCGCCGGGGTTGGCGGCGCAGATGCTCAAAATCATGCAGGCTCCGAAAAAAGCGGTGCGCAATCCGATTGATGATCTGACCAAGCGCGAGGAAGATATCTTGCGGCTGGTGGCGACGGGGCAAAGCAACCGCGAAGTCGCCGATGGGCTGAAGCTGCAAGAAAAGACCGTCAAACATTACATGAC
>JBAUHP010000065.1:0-1799 GCA_049680345.1 Albidovulum sp.
TGTTGCGCTCTGGCGTTATTGCAAAAAAGCTGGGCATGACCCGGCTGTTCATGGAAGACGGCAAGCAGGTTCCTGTGACCGTTCTTCAACTCGACAACCTGCAGGTTGTGGCGCAGCGTACCGCTGATAAGGATGGCTATACTGCCGTTCAGCTTGGTGCGGGTACGGCCAAGGCCAAGCGGACCACGGCGGCGATGCGTGGCCATTTCGCCAAGGCGAATGTGGCACCAAAGCGCAAGATTGCAGAGTTTCGGGTCAGCCCTGAAAACCTGATCGAAATCGGCGCCGAAATTTCGGCAGAACATTACGCCGAAGGCCAGTTCGTGGATATCGCGGGCACGTCCAACGGTAAGGGTTTTGCCGGTGCGATGAAGCGGCATAACTTCGCGGGTCTGCGCGCCTCGCACGGTGTTTCGGTTTCGCACCGCTCGCACGGTTCGACTGGCCAGTGTCAGGATCCGGGCAAGGTGTTCAAGGGTAAGAAAATGGCCGGTCACCTTGGTGCCGTTCGTGTGACAACCCAGAACATTCAGGTTGTCCGCACCGATGCCGACCGTGGCCTGATCATGGTCAAAGGTTCGGTTCCGGGCAACAAAGGTGGTTGGGTCACGATCAAGGATGCGGTGAAAAAGCCGTTGCCGAAGGATCTGCCGATGCCTGCCGCGTTGAAATCTGCGGCCTCCGCTGCGGAAGCTGCTCCGGTTGAGACTGTCTCGGCCGAAGGAGGTGAAGCATGAAACTTGATGTAATCAAGCTGGACGCCAAAAAGGCCGGATCGATCGATCTTGACGACGCGATCTTTGGTCTTGAGCCGCGCGCCGACATTTTGCACCGGGTTGTGCGCTGGCAACGTGCCGGTGCCCAGGCCGGTACGCATAAAACCAAGGGCCGGTCCGAGGTCAGCTATTCGACCAAGAAGATCTACCGCCAAAAAGGCACCGGTGGCGCACGCCACGGTGACAAGGGCGCGCCGATCTTCCGCCATGGTGGTACCTACAAAGGCCCGACCCCGCGCAGCCATGCGCATGATCTGAACAAGAAGTTCCGGGCCCTTGGCCTGAAACATGCTTTGTCGGCAAAAGCCGGTGCTGGTCAGCTTGTCATTCTTGACGGGCTGGACATGAAAGAAGCCAAGACAGCCATCCTTGCCAAAGCGGTCAAGGAATTGGGTTGGAAGCGGGTTTTGATCATTGACGGCGCTGACGTGAATGAAAACTTTGCCCGCGCGGCGCGCAACATCGAAGGTATCGATGTGCTGCCGTCAATCGGCGCAAATGTTTATGACATCCTCAAGCGTGACACGCTCGTGCTCACCAAAGCGGCTGTCGAAGCGCTGGAGGCGCGTCTGAAATGAGCGTGAAACCCGAACATTACGATGTGATCGTGAAGCCGGTCATCACCGAAAAAGCCACCTTGGCGTCGCAAAATGGTGCCGTGGTTTTCCGCGTCGCCATGACCGCGACCAAGCCGCTGATCAAAGAGGCGGTCGAGGCCGTCTTTGGTGTGAAGGTGAAAGCCGTCAACACCACGATCACCAAGGGCAAGGCCAAGCGTTTCCGTGGTCGCCCCGGCGAGCGCAGCGATGTGAAAAAAGCCTATGTGACCCTTGAAGAAGGGAACACTATCGACGTCTCTTCGGGGCTTTGATAGAAGGCAACGAATCTGGCGGCTCCGTTCAACGGGGCCGCTGATCTTTTAAGAGCGGGGACCTTCGGGGCCCTATAACAAAACGAACCTTTTGGTTCAAAGCAACGGAAGACAGAAAGCATGGCACTTAAGTCGTATAAGCCGACGACGCC
>JBAUHP010000066.1:0-3143 GCA_049680345.1 Albidovulum sp.
TATAGCGATCTGCAAGACCTCAAGACCCGCGCAAGGATCGACGCAGGCAGCATGCGCAAACTGGCCGCCGCCGATGCGTTCCGTTCCATGGGGTTGGACCGCAGACAAGCGCTTTGGGATACGCGCGCCCTTCGCGATGCGCCAGACCTGCCGCTCTTTCAAGAAAGGCGCGATGAAGGCGCTGAGGCCGCGTTTTTGCTACCGCAGATGCCTGCTTGCGAACATGTGGTCGCCGATTACCAAACCCTTCGTTTGTCTTTGAAGGCGCATCCCATGTCCTTCCTGCGCGCAAGCATGACCAGGCAAAAATACACCCCGGCAGGCGATTTACCTCGCTTACGCAACGGACAAGCCATTGCAATCGCGGGGATCGTGCTGATCCGTCAGCGCCCCGGCAGCGCCAAGGGCGTGTGCTTCATTACGCTGGAGGATGAAACCGGCGTGGCCAATCTTGTGGTCTGGCCCAAGGTGATGGCCACCTACCGCAAGGTCATCATGCGCGCGCGCCTGATCGACATTCGCGGCACCGTGCAACGCAGCGATGATGTCATCCATCTGGTTGCACACCATCTGACCGACCGCAGCGATGCTTTGGCACGGCTGTCCAGCGATCACATGGATGTCCCACTTGCCCGCGCGGATGAGGTCCGCAAAGCCCTGCCAAACAGCACCCACAGACACCCTAGGGACGTCCGTATCATCCCCAAGTCACGCGATTTTCATTAACCGGCACAAACAACCCGATGTGTAGATCCAACGAAAACATCAAACGCCGGAAATCAAGCTGGCACCCGTCGGCGCATGAGTTGAACTTTGTGCTGGACCACCCCCAAAACCCATGCCAGTTACCGTCAAACCCCAACAAGAGAACCCGCAATGATCGATCTTTCCGCCTTTCTGAACCTTGCCAGCATTGATCTGGGCGCAATGTCCCCGAAACCCACGACCATTGCGGGCGATCAGATGGAAGCAGCCCTAGGGCTTTGGACCTCGCCCGATGGCAAGACCGAGATCGGCGTTTGGGAATGCACGCCAGGCCGCTTCACCGCCGACCGCACGAACGCCTCCGAGTTTTGCCATTTTATCTCCGGTCTGGTCGAGATGACCCATGCCGATGGCACCGTGCAGCGCTTTGGCCCCGGCGATGCCTTCAACCTGCCCTTGGGCTGGAAGGGTGAATGGCGGGTGATCGAACAGGTCCGCAAGCTTTATGTGATTGTCAGCAGGTAAGCGCCGCTTC
Organism: Albidovulum sp.; assembly: GCA_049680345.1. GTDB lineage: Bacteria > Pseudomonadota > Alphaproteobacteria > Rhodobacterales > Rhodobacteraceae > TMP-24. Next base: position 1,241 of record JBAUHP010000066.1, read on the forward strand.
GATTGAAGAACGGCACGGGCCCCTCTACAAGTCCTTGCATCCCGTCAGCCTTTCGCCTATATCCCCTTCAACAGAGGCGCTGCAGGGTCCAAACTTGCAGTCCACCGGTAGAACCGACGGGCCCTCTGGCCCGTTTTTTGTTTTTAGCCCCTTTACGCTTTTGGACATCCCGACCACGATCATGACCGACCTTATTGCCAAATCCGCCATCGACCAGCGTCTGGCCGAGATCATAACCCCCGCCATTGAAGGGCTGGGGTTCGAACTTGTGCGCGTCCGGCTGATGGGCGGCTTGCACAAGACCTTGCAGATCATGGCCGACCGTCCCGAAGGCGGCATCGACGTGGCAGATTGCGCGAAAGTGTCAACGGCGGTGTCGGCGGTTATGGATGTCGAAGACCCGATCACCGATGCCTATACACTTGAGGTATCCTCGCCCGGCATCGACCGGCCGCTGACCCGGCTCAAGGATTTTGAAGTTTGGGCCGATTACGAGGCGCGGATAGAGACAACCGAGATGATCGAGGGTCGCAAACGCTTTAAGGGCATGTTGCGCGGCACCGAAAACGACGAGGTGCTGATAGAGATTGAAGAAGGCACCATCGGTCTGAAATTCGACTGGCTTGCCGATGCCAAGCTGGTTTTGACGGATGAGCTGATCACAGAAATGTTGCGGCAAAAGAAGGCGGCGCAAGTCGTTGATGAAGCCGCGTTTGACGATATCGAAGAAGATACTTCCCAGGAGGATTAAGATGGCGATTACCTCTGCCAACCAGCTTGAGTTGTTGCAGACCGCCGAGGCGGTAGCGCGCGAAAAGATGATCGACCCGGATCTGGTGATCCAGGCGATGGAAGAAAGCCTCGCCCGTGCGGCGAAGTCGCGCTATGGCACGGAGATGGACATTCGCGTGGCGATTGACCGCAAGACCGGTCGCGCCACCTTCACCCGTGTGCGCACGGTGATGGAAGATGAAGAGGTCGAAAGCTATCAAGCCCAGCTGACCGTCGAGCAGGCCAAGCAGTATCTTGATGACCCTAAGGTCGGCGATACCATCGTGGATGAGGTTCCCCCTGTTGAACTGGGTCGGATCGCGGCGCAGTCGGCCAAGCAGGTGATCTTGCAAAAGGTCCGCGAAGCCGAACGTGACCGCCAGTTTGAAGAATTTCAGGACCGTAAGGGCACGATCATCAACGGCGTGGTCAAGCGCGAGGAATACGGCAATATCATCGTCGATGTGGGCCGTGGCGAAGCAATCTTGCGCCGCACCGAAAAGATCGGCCGCGAAAGCTATCGCCCGAACGACCGGATCCGCGCCTATATCAAGGACGTGCGCCGCGAAGCGCGCGGGCCGCAGATCTTCTTGTCGCGCACCGATCCGCAGTTCATGGCAGAACTGTTCAAGATGGAAGTGCCCGAGATTTATGATGGCATCATCGAGATCAAGGCCGTCGCCCGTGACCCGGGCAGCCGCGCCAAGATCGGCGTGATTTCCTACGACGGCTCAATTGATCCGGTCGGTGCCTGCGTCGGTATGCGCGGCAGCCGGGTTCAGGCCGTGGTAAACGAACTTCAGGGTGAAAAGATCGACATCATCCCGTGGAACGAAGATCAGGCAACCTTCCTTGTGAACGCGTTGCAGCCTGCCGAGGTTTCCAAGGTGGTGATCGACGAAGAAGCCAACCGCATTGAAGTTGTGGTGCCGGACGGGCAGCTTTCGCTGGCCATCGGTCGGCGCGGTCAGAACGTCCGTCTTGCCAGCCAGTTGACCGGCCTTGATATCGACATCATGACCGAGGCAGATGAAAGCGAACGCCGTCAGGCCGAGTTTTCAGAGCGCACCAAGCTGTTCGTTGAAGCGCTGGATCTGGACGAATTCTTTGCCCAGCTTCTGGTCTCGGAAGG
>JBAUHP010000067.1:0-4370 GCA_049680345.1 Albidovulum sp.
TCGACGTGCCCATCGCATATTGGTTGTTTTCAATCACGAAAATCACCGGCAGGTCCCAAAGCTCGGCCATATTATAGGTCTCATAGACCTGGCCCTGATTGGCCGCCCCATCGCCGAAATAGGCGAATGTCACGCGGCCATTGCCTTTGTATTTGTCGGCAAATGCGAGGCCAGCCCCCAGTGGCACCTGTGCGCCCACAATCCCGTGGCCGCCGTAAAAGTGCTTTTCCTTGGAAAACATATGCATAGAGCCGCCCTTGCCGCGGCTATAGCCACCCTCGCGGCCCGTCAGTTCGGCCATGACGCCCTTGGGGTCCATCCCGCAGGCAAGCATATGGCCATGGTCGCGGTAGGAGGTGATGCGCTTGTCGCCTTCCTCGGCGGCAGCCTCAAGCCCGACCACAACCGCCTCTTGCCCGATGTACAAATGGCAAAACCCGCCGATAAGACCCATGCCGTAAAGCTGACCAGCTTTCTCCTCGAATCGTCTGATCAGCAGCATCTCGCGGTAAAACTTCAAAAGCTCTTCTTTAGAGGTGTTTGATTTTTCGGCATCTTTTCGTGCGGCCATGAAGGCAATCTCCCAGTTGCGGAAATATAGTTCAACGTTAAACTATATATATCGCAAACCGAGCCGGGAGGCGAGAAAAATATCTAAAACTGCAAGAAGCTTAGCGGATGACGATCTCGTCGGCGCGCACATAGCCCAAGACATTGCGCGCCCGCTCGTCCAGAAGGTCAAGGTCAAGATAGCTGTCCGACAACCGTCTGGCCAGGTTTTCCATCTCGGCCACTTCTTGCTTCAGCCGGTCGCGCTCGGCCATCAGGGCTTGCTTTTCAGATAAGGTCTGCACCCGGCGCACCACGCCAAATTCGCCCTGCACAGCGGCAAAGACGAACTGGCCGCCGATGATCACCACCAGCAACAAGGTGATGGCCGATATGAACATGGGTTTAAGTTTGGAACGCTGCAAGGTACCGCCTCATGATCCCGCCTCTGATCGGGCGGGTGAGGCAAATCATGTCATAAGTGATTCGCAAAGGGAATCCCCAAAAGCGCCAAAAACCACATAAAATGGGGCTTTCGGCGGAAATTCACGCATTATCCCGCGACGGATGCGTCGCGGATGGCCTGGATCGTCGCATCCAGCGCGCTGTTGAAGGCTGCATTGTCTTGATCTGCCGACAAACCTTCGGTCAACGCGCGCGAGAAGCTGGCAATCATGCCCTTGTTGCGCGCCAGCATCGCATTGGCAGCGTCGCGCGGATAGCCGCCTGACAGGGCCACGACCCGCATCACCCGATCATGGTCGATCAGCGGTTTGTAGTGGTTATCAACGCTTGGCAGCGACAGTTTAAGCATCACCTCGCGGTCGCCAGGCAAGGCGTCCAGATGGCGCTTGATCTCATCGCGCAATATCGTCTCGGCTTCGGCCTTGTCGGCAATGGTGATCGTAACTTCGGGTTCGATGATCGGCACCAGACCATGGCTCATGATCTGTTCGGCCACTTCAAACTGCTGGGCGACATTGGCGGCGATGCCCTTGGGCGAAGCCGCATCAATGACTGAACGCATCTTGGTGCCGAAAATTCCCGCAGCGGCGGCGCGTGCAAGCAAGGCATCAAGCCCGCCGATCGGCTTCATCAACCGCGCACCATCCACCGCGTCTTCCAGACCCTTATCGACCTTCAAAAAGGGCACAACCTTGCGGTCTTGCCAAAGATACTGGGCCGAAGGCTTGCCACCCATTTCGCGGTCCATGGTGTTTTCAAACAAGATCGCGCCAATCACCCGATCACCTGAAAAGGCGGGCGACGTTGCAATGCGCGCGCGCATCGCATGGATCAGGGCGTACATTTCCGCGTCATTGGAAAAGGCGTCTTCGCCAATCCCGTAAAGCTTCAGCGCCTTGGGGGTGGAGCCGCCACTTTGGTCAAGGGCCGCGATAAAGCCCTGGCCCGAACGCATCTGTGCAGCTTGGTCTTGACGTGACATGGTCTCTCTCCGCCGAAAAATACATATGAAATCGGGGGCCAGCCCCATTGCCCTGCTTCTAGGCGACTGCTTAGAGCGTTGCAAATATGGTGGCGCTAACGCCATGCCATAGGTGTTATTTCAGAAACAATCCGACCATTCGCGCAACAAGGCTGCGCGGCGCAAAACGCGGGCCCTGCGCGAAAAGCTTGTTCATCAGGCCGGTGACGCGAATCCTTTTGCCCTTTTTCATCGCCCGCCATCCGGCTTTCGCCACCGATTTTGCCGACGGGATGGGCCCTGATGTCAACAAGCGGATGCCTTCCATACCGGCATCTTTGGCAAAATTCGTCGCGGCCGGACCGGGGCAAAGTGCAGTGACGGTGACATTGCCACCGCGCAATTCCTCGGCCACGGCTTCTGTCAGCGACAGCACATAGGCTTTGGTGGCGTGGTACACGGCCATGTTCGGGCCGGGCATGAAGGCGGCGACAGAGGATACGTTCATGATCTTGCCGCCACCTGCCGCCTTCATATGCGGCACCGCGCGTTTCATCAAAATCGTAAGCGCCGTAACATTGACGTTGATCGACGATAGTTCGCGGCTAAAATCGCTGCCCAAAAACGGGCCATTATAGCCAAGCCCCGCATTATTCACCAAAATATCAACCCGCCGCCGGGTCGAGGCGCGCCGCCACAGCGCTTCAACCGCTGCGGCATCCGACAGATCGGTGGGGATCACCTCAACCGCAATCTTGTGCTGTACGCGCAAGGTATCGGCCAGAATTTCCAGCTTCTCGGCCTGACGCGCGGCCAAAATCAGATCGCGCCCTTCGGCAGCTGCAAGCAGCGCGAATTCGCGCCCCAACCCTTCAGAGGCACCGGTTATCAATGTCCAGCCTTGCTGGCCCTTGCCTGCAGCCTCCGCCATTATCCGTTCCTTATCTGCGTGGTCCCGCCTGCACTACCTAGGCACATCGGGGCAATCTGCAAGCCTGTTCGCACCAAACTGCGGCAGCGCTAAGACATCAGGGCGGCAACACCGGGTAGTTCTTTGCCTTCCATCCATTCAAGAAAGGCGCCACCCGCGGTCGAGATATAGGTGAAATCCGCCGCCACACCGGCCTTGTTAAGGGCAGCCACGGTATCGCCGCCACCGGCGACCGATACCAGATGCTGCGCGCGGGTGAGCTCTGCGGCCTTGGCGGCGGCGGCATTGGTTGCCGCGTCAAAGGGGTCAATTTCGAACGCCCCCAGTGGCCCATTCCAGATCAGGGTGCGGCAAGCGGCGAACACGTCGGCAATTGCGGCCACGGTCTGGGGCCCCGCATCCAATATCATCGCATCCGCCGGGCAGTCGCTTGCCGCCACCACCTCATTTGCGGCACCGGCGGCGAATTCGCGCGCCACCACCACGTCAATCGGCAGGTGGATGGCGCAGCCGGTTCCGGCGGCCTTGGCCAAAATTTCGCGCGCGGTATCGGCCATCTCTCGTTCGGCCAGTGATTTGCCAACCTCAATGCCTTGGGCCACCAAGAACGTATTGGCCATGCCGCCACCGATGATCAGATGATCGACCCGTTCGACAAGATTGCCCAAAAGATCAAGCTTGGTCGAAACCTTGGCTCCGCCCACAACCGCTGCCACCGGGCGTTCGGGGTCACCTAAGGCCGCGTTCAGCGCCTTAAGCTCGGCCTCCATCAAGCGCCCGGCGCAAGAATTCATGATCTTGGCGATGGCTTCGGTTGACGCATGGGCGCGGTGCGCCGCCGAAAAGGCATCATTCACATAAATCTCGCCAAGGGCGGCCATTCCGGCAGCGGTTGCCGGATCATTCTTTTCTTCGCCTTTGTGAAAACGGGTGTTTTCCAGCAACAAGACATCGCCCGCTTGCATGGCCGCCACCGCCTTTTTGGCGGGGCCCCCCATGCAATCTTCGGCAAAGCTGACCTTTTGGCCCAAGGCCGCTTCCAGCGCGGGCAGGGTGATGGCAAGGCTCATCTCGGGCACGACCTGACCCTTGGGGCGGCCAAAATGTGCCAAAAGTACGGGTTTGCCACCCTGCGCCAGAATGTATTTCACCGTGGGCACAATCTTTTCGATACGGGTGGCATCGGTCACCCGACCGGCCTCGACCGGCACGTTGATATCCACGCGGACAAGGGCAACCTTGCCTGCAAAATCCATATCATCGAGGGTTTTCCAGCTCATGCCCGTAATCCTTTCTTCTGCGCCGCCGGGGCGGCCTGGTTCTGGCCCTAATCACTCCATCCATCGGCGAAGGTCAACCGATTGTGATGCTTTGCTCTTTCCTTAGGCGCGTCCAGCGACTAGGTTTCGCGCCGAATTGACCCTAGGAGGCAGGCATGTCAGAGATTAAAGACCCCGAAAACAC
>JBAUHP010000068.1:0-2407 GCA_049680345.1 Albidovulum sp.
GGCCTTTCCTTTCGCGGAAGGGGCAAGGCCTGCGGGGGCATGGCAATGCCAAGCCCGAGCCGGTCGCGGAACACCCCGTCCGCCGTCACGTCTTCGCGTTGGCAGGTCTCCCGGCTTGCGGATGTCGGGGCAATTGCCCCGGCGGCTGCCCCCCCTTCCCGGCGGATGCCAGTGGATTGGGGCGACCTCTCCGGTCACGGTCGCGGGGGCGGCTGCGCTTCGGCCCCGCGACCTTGATGGTCGCAAAGCGTGTCGCATTCCCTCTTCGCCTGCCATATGACAGGAACCAACGCCGCCTCACCTGAGGCATGTGCCCTATCCTTGTCAAGCGACGGAGTGACCCATGAGCGAGCCAAAAACGACACCAGCAGTCGATGATACCGCCCGTCACAATGCCAAGATGGCCAAGAAGAAGGCCGCACGTGACAAGATCATGGCGACGAAAGAGGGCGAAAAGGGCCTGATCATCGTCCATACCGGGGCAGGCAAGGGCAAAAGCTCGTCCGGGTTCGGGATGATTCTGCGCTGTATCGCGCATGAAATGCCCTCGGCCGTGGTGCAATTCATCAAGGGTGCATGGTCCACCGGCGAACGCACGCTGATCGAGGCGAATTTCAGCCATCTGTGCCAGTTCTACGCGATGGGCGAAGGCTTCACTTGGGAAACCCAAGATAAGGAGCGTGATATCGCGGCGGCCCGCAAAGGCTGGGAAAAGGCCAAAGACCTTATCCGCGATGAGAATAACAAAATGGTGCTGCTGGATGAGATCAACATAGCCTTGCGCTATGATTATCTGGATGTGGCCGAGGTGGTGGAATTTCTTAAAACCGAAAAGCCCGCGATGACCCATGTGGTGCTGACCGGCCGCAACGCCAAGGAAGAGCTGATCGAGGTCGCGGACCTCGTGACCGAGATGACGCTGATCAAACATCCGTTCCGATCAGGCATCAAGGGCCAGAAGGGCGTGGAATTTTGATGGCCCGCAAACGGCTTTTGACCGAATTTGGCATGGGCACATCCCTGCGCCGCCAAGATTATTCCGAGGCCGCGATTCGCGCCGTCAAAGACGCGCTGTGGCATAATTCGATCAATCTGGCAGAGCTTTTCGGGCGCGATAAGCAAGATATGCTGATTGATGTGGAGATCGGCGTGCAAGAACCGGACCGCGTTGATATTGCGGCCATTCTGGCGGTATTTCCCTATGGCCAGCCGACCGTTCGTGCGGTCAAAGGCGGCCTAGACGTGCCTCGCCAAGACGGCGGCAAACCGACCGTGATTGCCAATGCCGCAATCTCGGTCTCGTTTGAGATGGAGGCCCAGAAATGACCGATCAGCGCTTCATCATCGAAATGGGCATGGGCAATGACCAATACGGGCAAGATTACCAAAAAGCCGCCCGCCGCGCGATCGAGGATGCCATCCGCCATTCCGCCATCCCGATGTTCGACGCACTTGCCCTTGATCCCGCGCAGATGCGGGTTCAGGTGACGGTGGGCGTGCAAAACCCCGATGCGCTGGACACAAAAGCCCTTGCAGCTGGCCTGCCGCGGGGGGCGGCCACGGTTACCGCCACGCATGGCGGGCTGAATGTCACCAACCCCGATAACGGCAATGTCATCGTGATCGCCACGGCCGCCGTCGAAGCCTTTTTGCCATATCAGGGCTGACAGATGGCGCGCCCCGGATATGAGCTGATCGCCTGGGATTTCGACGGTGTCCTGAACTGCAATATCAAGGACGGCGAATTTCTTTGGCATCGCAGTTTTGAGGCCGATCTGGGCGCATCGGCCACGCAGTTCGCGGCCTTCATGTTCCGCTCTGGCAGGTTTCATGACGTCTTGATCGGTCAGCGTGACGTGCTTGATCTTTTGGCGCAGTGGATTGCCGAATATGGCGTGGGGCATAGCCCGCAGCAGGTTCTTGATTACTGGTTGGCGAAAGATGCGCATGCGGACCAAGAGGTGCTGTCTTGGGTTCAGGCCTGCAACATCCGTTCGGTAATCGCCACCAATAACGAATTCCGCCGCGCCGCCTATATCTGGGGTCCGATGGGTTTTGGCGCGCATATGGCCAAGATGTTTGCCGCCGGCCCGATGGGGGTACGCAAACCCGATGCCGCCTTCTTTCGCCAGATAGAGGATTGGTCGGGCCTGCCGCCCGACAAGATCCTGCTGGTCGATGATGCCGAGGCCAATATAGCCGCCGCCCATAAATGCGGCTGGAACGCGTTCTTGTTCACCGATGCGGCGCGCCATCGGCTGCCGTTGCTTTTGGGGATTGAGGAATGACCAAGGCCCTGATGATCCAAGGTGCGGGATCGAACGTCGGCAAGTCGATGCGTGTGGCGGGCCTGGCCCGTGCGGCAGTCAGACGCGGGCTGAAGGTGGCACCCTTCAAGCCCCAAAAC
>JBAUHP010000069.1:0-7758 GCA_049680345.1 Albidovulum sp.
TTTTACGGATTGGTGGCGACGCTGGAGCGGGCGATCACCTTCTGGCACCCCTCGCAAAGAGGGCGTTAACGACAATGATAATGACAACAGGGAGGTTGTGAAAATGAAGAAACTTCTGAGTTCAGCCATGGGGATGGCGCTACTGTCTGGCGGGGCTTTTGCCGCAGATGATGTGACCTTGCAGCTTAAATGGGTCACGCAAGCCCAGTTCGCGGGCTATTACGTGGCCAAGGACAAGGGTTTTTATGATGAGGAAGACTTGAACGTCACGATTAACGCGGGTGGGCCAGACATTGCGCCTGAGCAGGTGATCGCAGCAAAACAAGCCGACGTGATCGTCGATTGGATGTCAGCGGCACTTGCGGCACGCGAACGCGACTTGCCTTTGGTAAATATTGCCCAGCCCTTCAAGCACGGCGGGTTGCAGCTGACCTGCTTGCGTGAAACCGGAATCACATCACCTGCCGATTTCCCCGGTCACACGCTTGGGGTCTGGTTCTTTGGTAATGAATATCCGTTCTACGCATGGATGGCCAAATTGGGCATTCCGACAACGGGAGGCGAGGATGGCGTAACGGTGTTGAAGCAAGCCTTCAACGTTGATGCACTCTTGCAAAAGCAGGCCGATTGCATTTCGGTGATGACCTATAATGAATATGGTCAGGTCATTGATGCCGGGATTACGCCGGATCAACTCTTGACCTTCAACTATCTGAATGAAGGCATCGGTGTTATGGAGGATGGTCTTTATGTTCTTGAAGACAGTCTGAAGGATGCAGATTTTGAAGACCGCATGGTGCGGTTTGTGCGAGCCAGCATGAAGGGTTGGAAATATGCTGAGGCCAATCCGGATGAGGCGGCACAAATCGTCATCGACAACGATGACAGCGGCGCGCAAACGCTTGAGCACCAGCAATATATGATGAGTGAGGTAGCCAAGCTGACGGCGGGTTCAAACGGTGCGCTTGATCCCGCGGATTACGAGCAGACCGTCGCGACATTGCTGGGTGCGATTTCACAAGAAAACCCGGCGATCACCAAAGCACCGGAAGGGGCATGGACACATCAGATCACCGACAAGGCCTTGCAATAAGGCGTTGGGCATCTGGGGCGCGGGGAGAAGGAACCTTGCGCCCCATTTCATTTGAGGGCTTTTGGCGCGCTATGGTTATGCGCTATGCAAGGATCAACGACCCCGGTGCCAATTGGGCGCCGGGGTGTCGAATTTGAAAGACGGGGTGGCAGGGATGCTAAGACTATTTGCAGCAGGATTGGTGGCAGCGCTGGCACTTTCGGCGTGTAACCGGGATGCAGCACCGATGACCGAATGCAATGGCGACGTGCCAGCTGTGCCGCGGATCGCGGATGTGGCGCCGCCGAATTGCCCGAACTGACAAATCATATACAGCGCTTTGAAATTCTGGCGAAAACCTGTAAACTCGGGCTTGTAAATTTGCCGGAGTATGGGGATGGCGCGTCTGGCCTTGACGGGTACGCGAATACGCGACCGCAGGCTTTTGCTGGGGCAAAAGCAGGCTGATCTGGCGCGCAAGGTCGGTATTTCACCAGCCTATCTCAACCTGATCGAACATAATCGCCGCCGCGTCGGGGCAGAGCTGTTGGTGACGCTGGCCGAGGTTTTGGGCGTTGATGCGACCGCATTGGCCGAGGGCGCCGAGGGGGCCTTGTTCGACGCCTTGCGAGAGGCGGGTGCCTTGGGGGCGGTTGGGATCGCGCCCGAGGTTGAGCGGTTGGAGGAATTCGTCGGGCGGTTTCCGGGATGGGCCGCCCTTTTGGCAGCGCGTCAGGGGCAGGTCACACGGCTGTCGCGCAATATCGAAAGCTTCAGCGAACGGATGGCGCAAGACCCCTATCTTGCGGACAGCCTGCATGAGGTTTTGTCGGCGATCACCTCGCTGCGATCAAGTTCCACGATTCTGGCCGAAACGCCCGATATTGAACCCGAATGGCGCGATAGGTTCTTGCACAATATCCATGATGACAGCTTGCGGCTGACGACGGCCTCGGTCGGGCTTGTGGCCTATCTGGATCAGACCCGCGCGCCTGAAACCGGGCTTGCCTCGCCGCAAGAAGAGGTGGAGGGTTGGCTTGCCAGTACCGGCTATCACTTTGCCGCCCTCGAACGGGCCACAGCGCCCGAACCCGAATCCCTGATCGAGGCGCAGGTAGAGCTGGCAAGTGCGGCGGCGCGGGCACTGGCGTTGGCGCATTTGCGCGCCTACAGGGCCGATGCGCGGGCCTTGCCGCTGGCGGAGTTTACTGATGCGCTGGCCGAACATGGTGCCGATCCAATGCGGCTTGCCCATGCCATGTCGCAGCCCTTGCCGCTGATCATGCGGCGTCTGGCCAGCCTGCCCGAGGCGATGACACCGCCGGGGTTGGGGCTGATTGGCTGCGATGCGTCCGGCACCATGACATATCGGCGTCCGTCACCGGGCTTTGCCTTGCCGCGCTTTGGTGCGGCTTGCCCACTTTGGCCCTTATACGAGGCATTGGTGCGGCCAACGACCCCGATCTGCCGGATGATCGAAGTGGCGGGGCGCGATGCAAACACAAGGTTCATTGCTTATGCTTGGTGCGACCGCGACTTTCCGGGTGGGTTTGACGGGCCTGCGGTCAGCCGTTCGCTGATGTTGTTGCTGGCAGCCGGACAGGGGGCTGGACCTGGCGCAATGCCAAATGCCGATCAACCTTTGCGCGTCGGTCCCGCATGCCGGATTTGCCCGGAACAGGGCTGCGTGGCCCGGCGCGAACCCTCAATCCTTGGCTAGATCTGTTTTGGCTTTTGACAGACCGGGCGCGGATGGGCGATAGTTGCGCCAATGAGGTAACCCGAGGGGTGCGGCGCCGATGAGCGGACGGGTTCTTCTGATCGAAGACAACGCGAATATTACCGAGGCCTTGTGCTTTATTTTGCTGCGCGATGGCTGGGACGTAGAGGCACATTCCGATGGCACCACAGCGATTGAGAAACTGCGAGAGTTTCGCCCCGATGTGCTGGTGCTGGATGTGATGCTGCCGGGGCGGTCGGGCTATGAGATATTGCAAGAGCTGCGCGCCGATGCCGATTTTTGCGCATTGCCGGTGCTGATGTTGACCGCGCGCGGCCAAGAACGCGAACGCCTGACCGCCGAGGTCGGGGGGGCAGACCTTTTCATGACAAAGCCCTTCTCTAACGCCGAAATTCTGGCCAATCTGCGCCAGCTTGTCGGGGGATAGGGCGATGCGGTCGCCCCTTCATCCGGTGTTCTTGGCCCAACGCGCCTATCGCCGCCGCCGTCTGACCGATGCCGCACGGCTTTTGCCGCTTGCCGGGTGCTTCTTGTTCTTGTTGCCAATCTTCTGGCGTCCGCAAGATACCGGCGTGGCCGACACCGCCTCGGGCGGGCTATACCTATTTGCGGTCTGGGCGGTGCTGATTGTGGCTGCCGCCGGTGTTGCCGCAAAGTTGGGCCGTCATGAAAGCGATGACACGCCAGACAGGGACGATCCGCATGGGTCCGGGATGCGCTGATGCTGTCATTTCGGATCTTGGTTGCGGTGTGTCTGGCCTATGTCACGGTGTTGTTCGTGGTGGCCTTCATTGCCGAACGGCGCGCCCAGAACGGCAATATCGGCTGGTTGCGATCACCAGTGGTCTATACGCTTTCGCTGTCGATCTATTGCACGGCCTGGACCTTTTATGGGGCGGTCGGCTATGCCGCGCGCTCAGGGTTGGAATTTGTCACCATCTATCTTGGGCCGACGCTGGTTTTTGTTGGCTGGTGGTGGGTTTTGCGCAAGCTGGTAAGGATCGGGCGGCGTGAAAGGGTGACCTCTATCGCCGATCTTATTTCAGCGCGCTATGGCAAATCGAACCTTTTGGGGGTGATTGTCACGGTGATTTCGGTGGCGGCCTCGACCCCCTATATCGCCTTGCAACTGCAATCGGTCACCTTGTCATTCGGGGTGTTTGCAAGTGATGCGCCAACCGGCTGGGCACTGCCCGATCAAGGCGCGACCGCACTTTGGGTGGCCGCTGGGCTGGCGCTGTTCACCATCTTGTTTGGCACCCGCAACCTTGATGCGAATGAGCGCCACCACGGTGTTGTCACGGCGATCGCACTTGAGGCAGTCGTCAAGCTTGTAGCACTTTTGGCGGTCGGAATCTTTGTGGTCTGGGGGGTGGCGGACGGCTGGGGCGATGTGATTGCGCGCACCAAAGCCTCGCCCATCTCCCAATGGCCCCTGGTTCCCGGGCGCTGGATTGGGCTGACCTTCGTGTCAGCGGCGGCGGTGCTGACCTTGCCGCGGATGTTTCAGGTGATGGTGGTCGAGAATGTTGATGAGCGGCATCTGGCCACGGCTTCATGGGCGTTTCCGCTTTATTTGATGTTAATGAGTTTGTTCGTGCTGCCGATTGCGGTTGTGGGGCTGTCTGAATTGCCCGCCGGTGCGAACCCCGACCTGTTTGTTCTTACGCTGCCATTGGCCTTTGATCGTGACAATCTGGCGATGCTGGCGTTTTTGGGTGGGTTTTCTTCGGCCACGTCGATGGTGATTGTTGCCGCGATTGCGCTTGCCACGATGGTGTCGAACCATGTGGTTGTGCCGTTGTGGCTGGCGATGCGGCCGGGGGGCGCGCGCGATGCGGGCGATGTGCGCGGGTTGGTTTTGTTCGCGCGCCGGGCCTCTATCGTGGTGATCTTGGCGCTTGGCTATTTCTATTACCGGCTGTCGGGCGGGTCCGAGGCTTTGGCGGCCATTGGTCTGATTGCCTTTGTTGGCGTGGCGCAGGTGTTGCCCGCCATGTTGGGCGGCTTGTTTTGGCGCGGGGCCACCAAGACCGGTGCGGCGTTGGGGCTGACGGTGGGGTCATTGGTTTGGCTATATACGCTGTTCTTGCCGTCTTTCGGGGCAGAGGGCCTGTTGTCCGCGCAGCTTTTGGCCGAGGGGCCTTGGGGGTTTGCATGGCTGCGCCCGCATAGTCTGTTTTGGGTCACCGGGATGGACCCGCTTATGCATGCGTTGTTTTGGTCGGTCACGCTCAATACCGGGGTTTTCATGTTCGGCTCGCTCGTCTCACTGCCCGCGCCGGTTGAACGCATTCAGGCATTGGCGTTTGTGCGGGTGTTTGATGGCGATGCCGCGACGCGCGGCTGGTCACGCGGTGGGGCCGAGGCGGAAGATTTGCTGGTGTTGGCGCAGGGCATTTTGGGCGGGGACGAGGCGCAAGAGTTCTTTCAAGATGAGGCTGCAGCGCAGGGCAAAGCGGGCTATCTGCCCGATACATCGCCCGATTTCATCGAACATCTGGAGCGGCGGCTGGCCGGGGCCGTGGGGGCGGCCACCGCCCATGCGATGATCGCGCAATTTGCCGAAGGGGCGGCGGTTTCGGCGCAAGATCTTATGGCGGTGGCCTCGGAGGCCCAGCATATCATGGAATATTCGGTCGAGCTGGAGGCGAAATCGGCAGAACTTGCCCGCACCGCGCGCCAATTGTCGGAAGCCAATGACAAGCTGACCGATCTGTCGGTGCAAAAGGATGCGTTCCTAAGCCAGATAAGCCATGAATTGCGCACCCCCATGACCTCTATCCGCGCGTTTTCCGAGATTTTGGCAGATGATGAATTGCCGGTTGAGATGCGGTCCAAATACACCCGGATCATTCAAGATGAGGCCGTGCGCCTGACCCGGCTTTTGGATGATTTGCTGGATCTGTCGGTGCTGGAAAACCGCAAGGTGCAGATCAATGTGCAAGCCGGCAATCTGCATGATCTGCTGAGCCGCGCAGTGAGTGCGGCAAGCAACACCCGCTCCGAACGCGCCTTCGAGATCCGCCGCGATTATGGGGCGGAATTCTTGCCGGTGATTACCGATACCGACCGTCTGGTTCAGGTGTTCATCAACCTGATTTCCAATGCGCGCAAATATTGTGACGCCGAGAATCCGGTGTTGCGGATCCGGGTCAGCAAGCGGGGCGGCAAGATCAAGGTGGATTTCATCGACAATGGATCGGGTATCGCCAAGAACATGCAAGGCCTGATCTTTGAGAAATTCGCCCGCCTGACCGATACCAGCCGCGCCGGGGGGGCCGGGCTTGGGCTGGCGATCTGCCGAGAGATCATGGTGAACCTTGGCGGGTCGGTCGGCTATCTGCCGGGGCAGGGCGGGGCTGCATTTCGGGTCACGATACCGGCCAAGCCGCCGATCCGGTCCACGGACACTCCCCAAGACCTCTGACCACGCACTGCAGGCGTCAACGCTTTCGTAACCTAGTTCTGCGACTTTCTTAACTGACCGTGTAGACGGGTAAAGTTGACGAAGGTCAGGAGCAGATGGAGGAGGTTGCCACCACGCCACTTGGACGCAAGATCGCGGCATCGGTGCCGCGCAGCGATCCGTTGCTGGTGACGCCCGATGGGGCATTGGCCACCGCCTTGGCGCGCGTGGCGCAAAAAGCCATGACCTTGCCATTGCGCACCATCGGGCACCGCGTGATCAGCCAGACCAGCGCCGAAATTGTCGAAACCCTGCCCGACCACGCCTTGCTGGCGATGGTTGAGGGCCCCAAGGAAGGTCTTGGGCTTGCGGTTCTTGACCCCGGCGCGTTGTCGGTCTTGATTGAGATGATGACGCTGGGGCGGTTGGGGCCACAAGCGCCCGCGCAGCCAAGACGCCCGACCCGCACGGATGCGGCGATGGTTGCGGGCTTTCTTGATGCGGTCCTGACGGAATTGGACGGCTTGCTTGAATATGAACAGGCAATCACCTGGGCGGGCGGGTTTCGCTATGCCTCGCATATGGCCGATCCTCGCCCCTTAAAACTTATTTTGGATGAACCCTCTTACCGGGTTGTGCATCTGACGCTGGGCTTTGGTGCGGATGACAGCGATCGGCAAGGCGATGTGGTCTTGATCTTGCCTGCGCGCGGGCGCGGGGCCAAACCGCGCCCAAGGGCCGAGGAGGGCGATGATGGCGCGCGCGCCGCCAATCAAACCGCCGCCCAGAATGCAAAGAACTGGGGCGCTGCGCTTGAAGAAGCGGTGATGGAAAGCCAGACCGATGTGACGGCGGTTCTGGCAAGATTGGTCTTGCCGCTTGCCGATGTTTTGAACCTGGAGGTGGGTACCTTCTTGCCGATGCCGATGGCGGCGTTGAGGATGGTGCAGATCGAAGGGGTCACCGGTGCGACGCTTTGCCTTGGCAGCCTTGGTCAGGGCAATGGCCGCCGGGCGGTCAAGATCTATCCGGTGGAGGAAGGGCAGGCGGCCCCGGCCGGCTTGCCCGAAATTGCAAGCGAGTTGGTGTCATCGCAAGAACAAAGCTTCACGCGCGCGCCAAAATTATCGGCGCAGGCCGCGCCTTCACAGACGGGGCAACCGACGAAAGCTGCTGATGCGGCGGCAGATCTGTCAAAAGACAGTGTATCTGATCAAGCGCCCGACTTGGTGCCCGGGACTGCAACTGATCCTGCCCCCGGCACTGCGCCCGAGGTTATGCCCACAGCTATGGCCGGTTAGCGGTTCTTGGGCAAATCAGCGGGCCACGATGCCAGACCGTGCCCAAAGCGTTACCCCAGATGCGCGCGAACGGGTTCCAGATTATAGCCCCAGCGGGCGGCGGTGGCGATCAGCGTGTCGGCGGGAACCTTGCCCGCTTGCGTCAAGGCCCAGGCGATTGAGCTGCGATTGCCCGAGGCGCAATAGGCGAAAACCGGGCCCGATGCCGCCATGGCCTTGGCCTGCTTTGCAACAA
>JBAUHP010000070.1:0-13436 GCA_049680345.1 Albidovulum sp.
AATACCGCCACCAGCAT
This sequence comes from Albidovulum sp., assembly GCA_049680345.1. Classification (GTDB taxonomy): domain Bacteria; phylum Pseudomonadota; class Alphaproteobacteria; order Rhodobacterales; family Rhodobacteraceae; genus TMP-24. The sequence goes on from JBAUHP010000070.1 coordinate 18, forward strand.
GGGTCGGCTGACGCTCAACATGCTGTTGTCGTTCGCGCAATTCGAGCGCGAGGTCACGGCAGAGCGGATCCGCGACAAGATCGCCACCTCCAAGCGCAAGGGGCTGTGGATGGGGGGCACGATCCCGATCGGATACCGAGCCACAGAACGGACATTGACCATCGATGAGACGGATGCGGGAACCATCCGCACGCTCTATGACCTCTATCTCAAACATGGCACTGTTGGCACGGTGACGGAACGGGCGGAGGAGATAGGTCTCAGAACCCGCCACCGCGAAGGATCGGAGGGTCGCCTCACCGGGGCGGCGCTTTCTCATGCGGCCATATCCAGCAGCTTCTGACCAACCCGGTCCATGCCGGGCGCATTCGCCACAAGGCCGATGCGCATGAAGGTCAACATGAAGCACCCACTGCACCCGACGTTTGGGCGGAAGTGCAGCGTCGCCTGATCAAGGGTGCGGCGAGGGCAAGGGGCGCCGTTCGGTATCCGCCGCCGCGGCGTTGATACAAAGATCATCCTCGGCGCTGCAATGCGCGATATCGACAAGACCCTGATCCGCAACATTGTCCACGCTCAGAGCTGGTTCGAAGCCATCAAAAGCGGCAAAACCTACGCTGAAATAGCGGCGCGCGAAGGCGTCTGGAAACAGCGCATCCAACAGATGATCGGTCTGGCATTCCTCGCCCACGACATTGTCGAGGCCATTGCCGAGGGCCGTCAGCCGATCAGATTGGCCACGGAATGGCCACGCCAAAACCTGCTCTCCGCAAACTGGGACGCTCAGCGCGCACTGATCGCGGCGCTCTGAGCAACAGGCCGGGGCCGCTTTACTCACCCAAACGCAAACGAAAATGGCCAGTCTGCCGAACCGGGACGGAGGGCCATTTGCGCCTCATTATCGGGCGATCTGGCCGTCTCTCTTCAGAGGCCCAACCCGCAAAGCCCCGGAAGTTCGGGCAAAAATGCCATGGCGTTTAGAGCGCCTCGGATCTCTTGGTGTGGTTGGCTGGGGCGGGAGGGATCGAACCTCCGAATGTCGGTACCAAAAACCGATGCCTTACCACTTGGCTACGCCCCAACTGCGGGGCTTCTTACTCAAGCGCCCCGCTGGCCGCAAGGTAAAAAAGCAAAGGCTTAGGGCGTTGCGATGTTTATCTTTACGCAATCCCTGCGACCGGCATGGGCAAATCCAAATGTAAAAAAGGAACAAAGAGAAAGGCCGGGCGTCATTGTCGTTGATCGTCGGGGCAAGGGCCGCTATCGGGGGCCATGCAAAGCTGGGATGTCATTGTTTTGGGGGCCGGTGGGGCAGGCATGATCTGTGCCGGCGAAGCGGCAAGACGCGGCCGCCGGGTTTTGGTGCTTGATCATGCCCGTGCACCGGGCGAAAAGATCCGCATCTCTGGCGGTGGGCGCTGCAATTTCACCAATCTGTCACTGGCGCCTGAACGATTCTTGTCCCAAAATCCGCGCTTCGCCTTGTCGGCGCTTAATCGCTTCACGCCTGCCGATTTTATCGCGCGTGTGGATCGGGCGGGCATTGCCTGGCATGAAAAGACCCTGGGTCAGCTGTTTTGTGACCAAAGCGCCAAGCAAATCGTGGCAATGCTGACCGATGAAATGGCTCAGGCCGGGGTCCAATTGCGCCTTGCAGCCAAAATAGGCGCGGTGCGCCATGACGCTGGTTTTGTGGTCGAGACGGATCAAGGCGATTTTCGATCTTCGGCCTTGGTCGTGGCAACGGGTGGCAAATCCATCCCCAAGATGGGTGCCACGGGGCTTGGCTACCTGATTGCCGAACAATTCGGCCTACCGATTGTGGCAACCCGCCCGGCACTGGTGCCGCTGACCTTCGGCGCGCATGAGCTTGAAGATTGGAAGCCGCTGGCGGGCGTTTCAGTGAATGCCTGCGTCAGCCATGGGCGGATCGGCTTTACCGAAGGCTTGCTTTTCACCCATCGCGGCTTGTCGGGGCCGTCGATCCTGCAAGTCAGCTCTTACTGGCGCGAGGGCGATGAGGTGATTGTTGATCTGGCCGAAGGGCAAGATGTGGCCAGAGCGCTGAAGACCGCCCGAGGCACCAGCGGCAAGGTGTCCTTGGCCAAGGCACTGGCGCGCCATATTCCCGAAAAGCTGGCCCAAACCGTGCTTGAACGGCTGGGCGTGTCGGGCAATCTGGCGGATCACGGGAATGCGGTGCTTGATGCGGTGGCCGCGGCCGTGCAGCATTGGCGCGTGCGTCCAGTAGGCAGCGAAGGGTACCGGACCGCCGAGGTCACTTTGGGCGGTGTTGATACCCGCGCGCTTGACGCAAAGACCTTGCAGGCCCGCACAGTGCCGGGGTTGTTTTTTGTGGGCGAGGTGGTCGATGTTACCGGCTGGCTCGGCGGCTATAACTTCCAATGGGCCTGGTCATCGGGCTGGGCGGCAGGGCAGGTGGCCTGAGCGCCGGGCCGCCCAAGCCAAACAGGTTTCAAAACCGCCCCGACCTCTCTTGTTGATAAATACCTCGGAGGGGTCCGGGGAGGCAGCGCCTCCCCGGTGGGTCGACCCCGAAGGGGGCGAAATCAATACATTCTCAAACCCGAACCGGATCTGCCTTGGCAATGCGGTCGATGGCCATCAGGGTTCTCAAAAGCTGTGGCATCTGGTCGAGATAGATCATATTTGGCCCGTCACTTGGCGCATTGTCGGGGTCCTGGTGGGTCTCTATGAAAACCCCGGCAATGCCAAGGCTGACGGCGGCGCGTGCCATTACTGGCGCAAACTCGCGCTGGCCGCCGCTTGATCCGCCAAGCCCGCCGGGCTGCTGAACCGCATGCGTCGCATCCATGATCACCGGATAGCCGGTCCTGGCCATGGTCGGCAACGCACGCATATCGGCCACCAAAGTGTTATAGCCAAAAGACACGCCGCGTTCGGTCAGCAAGATCTTGTCATTGCCGGTGCTGGCCACCTTGGCCGCGACATTGCCCATTTCCCAAGGCGCCAGAAACTGACCCTTCTTGATATTGATCACCGCCCCGGTTTCGCCTGCAGCCAGCAACAGATCTGTCTGGCGGCACAAAAACGCGGGGATCTGGATCACATCAACAACTTCGGCGGCCAAGCGCGCTTGTTCGGCATTATGAACATCAGTCAGGACCGGCAAACCAAGGGCCTTCTTCAGATCGCCCAATATCTTGAGCCCCGCATCAATCCCAACCCCGCGCTGCCCGGCAAGCGAGGTGCGGTTGGCCTTGTCGTAACTGGCCTTGAACACGTATTGGGCGCCCACCGCGGCACAGGCCTCGGCCATGCGGCCCGCAATCATCTGGGCGTGATCGGCAGATTCTATCTGGCATGGCCCCGCGATTACCGTTAAAGGCCGATCATTACCCACGGCTATCCCGCCGAAGGCCACGTCTTTCATCATCGTCATCTTTGGATCCTTAGGATGTCACTTGTTCGCGCAAGATCGAGGCGGTTAGTGACAGCATCATATAGATGCCAGCGAAGATCAGGAAGGCCAGCGCCGTATTTTCAAACCCGCGTGGATAAGTCGGCTCATCCGGGGCGACGGGACTGACCCCAAGGGTCAGATAGCGCACCTGGCGGTTCGCCTCGATCCGGGCAGTTTCAAGCAGCTGCAATGATTGGGCAAGCATCCCTTGCCGGGTCTGCAGCTCGGTCTCGGCAATACGCAGACGCCCGGAGATTTGGGCAAGAGAAATAGAATCGCCGCTTCCCTCGGTCATTGAATTTCGCAACATGCTGATCTGCGCTTCAAGTCTTTGGATATCGCCCTTCGCACCATCAACCCGAGCCTGATTCGGGCTGGCATTATCTGTAAGCTGCTGAAGAACAAGCTGCTTTTGGCGAAGCGTTGCTTGCAAAGTTGCAACCTCACCCATCACCATAGCGGTTTCAACTGTTGGATCCATCACCCCAAGTTTTTCTTGAAGCTCCAAGACATGCCGCTGGGCGGCTTGGGCTTTGGCTTCGGCATCCTCATAGCTTTCACGCGCGCCTTTCATCTGATCTTCGCGCACGCGCTGGGTCAGCTGATCGACCCTGTATTCGGCATAACCCAACAGCGCTTCGGCAAATCGCTGGCTTGTGGCGGGGTCGGCGGCAAGCACCTCCATCTTGATGATGCCCTCGGTCGGGTCATAGGCGATCTTCACGTTGCGGCGGAAGGTCTTATAGGCTTTCTCATTGCTTGAATCTGCTTCAATTCGCTGGATCGGATCAATGAATTCCTGGCTGAAATGGGCCTTGTAGCCCTCTTCCGCATCAAGCCGCAGCATGGCATCGCGCGATTGCAAATAGCTTTGAACGGTGATGGCATCTTGCGAGGTGGCAAATGCGGTGCCGCGAAACATTGAGCCAAGCCCAGCGCCTGCGCCCTGTGCTTCAGCCTGTTGCACCAAAAACTCGGTCTTGGTGGCATAAAGCGGCGTTGCAAGTTTGTAGTAGTAAAAGCCCGCCAGAAGGGTCGGCAGAAATACGAAGAAAGCCAGCCGCGTCATCAGCATTGCAAAGTTGCGGCGTCTGCGCCGCACAATGTCACGCTGCATCGCCATTATGGCTTTCGCGCGCTGAGCCTCTGCATTGATTTCAACGGAAGGCAGCGTGTTCCCCTTGGGAACAAGGCCCCTATCCGATCCCTTCGCCTGAACAGCAAGGGCATCGCCAGAGGTTGAGTTTTGCACAAGGCTGAGAATGCTGGAGCGTTGGAACGGATCAATCCCACGGCGACGCAAAAGCATAACCGCTTCGATGTCTGAAGATGCATTGACGTCGTGCTTGATGGCGACGCGGCGCGCCATGCGCAATTGCCGCGCTGTAAGCCCCTCGGCATGAATCGCGGCCAATTCGGCCTTGGCGGCCACATCCGCAGTGGTCGGCACTCCGGAGACATTCAGATCGCCAAAACCATCATCGGCAGGCGAAGGCGCGAAGGGCATATCTTCTGCAACCGCGTCGGGTTTCGGCGGGGCCGCCGGCGCGATCACCTTATGGGTGCGGAATCTGGTGGCCCTAAGCAGCGGATTCATAATGCCACTTCGCTTCTTCAAGGGTTTCGTAAATGGTCAGCTGCCCATCGCGCAGCACTGCCGCCGTCCGGCAAAACCGTTCCAGCGTCGAGGATTGGTGCGACACCACGATAACGGTTGAATTGGCCAGCCGGTCTTTGAGGATACTTCCCGCCTTGCGATTAAATTCAACATCCGCGGTCGAAGGCATGCCTTCGTCGATCAGATAGATGTCAAATTCCAGGGCCAGCAGCAACGAAAAGCTGAACCGCGATTTCATACCGGAGGAATAGGTCGACAAAGGCATGTCAAAATATTCCTCTAGCCCGCAAAGCCAGCGGCTGAACGCTTCGACATAGTCCGGATCAAGGCCGTAAAGGCGTGCAATGAACCGCGCATTTTCGCGCGCCGATATGGAGCCGCTGACGCCGCCCATGAAGCCCAAAGGAAACGACACCCGGCAGGATTTGCGAATTTCGCCTTCGTCGGGCGGCTCAATTCCGGCCATCATATTGACCACGGTGGTCTTGCCGGTGCCGTTTGGCGCCAAGATGCCCATTGATGTGCCAAGCTCCACGCGAAAAGAGGCGCGATCAAGAATCACCTTGCGCTGCCGCCCGGTCCAGAAGGACTTACTGACGTTATTGAACTCTAGCATACCGCGACCTGACCATACTCATCCGCTTCACTGTTAGACTAATTTGGTTAACGCTCCGCATATACGTCTAATTCGCCTGCAATATGTCAAACTTGGGCGTGAATGGGCAGTTTTTTAGCAAATCACGTGCCTCGCCCTTCATATGCATCAACCCTCAACCTTCTGAACGCGGGTCAATTTACCGGCAAGAAGCGCAATGGCGGATGCAAAGAAGCTAAACAGCGCACCCATCTTGGCCGCATCTTGAATCTCGCCTGCCGGGAAGGCCACGGTTGCCACGAAAAGCGAAACCGTAAAGCCAATGGCGGCGACAAAGCCGATGACGACCAGATCCACCATCCGCATTCCCTCGGCCAACCCCAAGCGCAGCACCCGCACAGCAAACCAGCCAAAGATGAATATGCCCAACGGCTTGCCGACCACAAGACCGAGGAAAACCAGCCAGGTCGGTTCGGAAATAGCATTAAACTCAACACCTGCGTTCAAGAGCCCGAAGAAAAACAGAACCACTTCGACCGGGTATTTCAACAAATGTTCCGCGCGGTTGAGAAGATCGGTCAGATATTGCTCGGCCTCGGCGAAGATGCCGAAGGCGCGATCGGCGTGGGGCAGCGTCGGCACGATGGGCAAAAGCCCAAGGGCTGGGTGTATGCCCGCCTCTTGAAACCCATACCAACTAAAGGCACCCGCAAGAAGATAGGGCCAAAACGACAGCTTGTTGTACATCCAGGTGGAGTTGGGGCGCAGTTGGTTGCCACGGTCAAGGCGCCGCGGCAGCCAGTTGCACAAGAAAAACACCCCCAGTGCTGCCGCCAAGGAGAGCAACAGCCATTGCGGTGCAAGCTCTGCCGTGGGGTAGAACACCGCCAGAATGATCAACCCTGCCGCATCATCGGCAATGGCCAAAAGCAGCAAGAACCGGATCGCAGGATGGCCGGCGCCAAAGACCATGCGCCCGATCAGATAGGAAAAGGCGATATCGGTTGCGGTGGGGATTGCCCAGCCACGGCTGACCGCCTCGTAAATGCCAAGCGTTGCGGCAAGGCCCAGATAAACCGCAATCGGTCCGACCATGCCCCCCGCCGTTGCAATCAGCGGGGTCAGCGCCTTGCGGCCGCGCAAGGAGCCGTTTTCAAGGATCACCGCTTCCCAGACCTCTTTCGCCGCAATTGCAAAGAAAAACGCCATCAAAACGTCGTTGATCAGATAATGCAGCGTCAAGGTGCGCTGGACCGAGCCGCCTTCGTAGCTTGGCTCGCCTATAAAGAAGTTGTCGATCATCACGTAATGGACAAGCGCGTGGTAGCTATGCGCATCGGTGTTCGCCCAGACAAGGGCAATAACCGCACCGGCGATCAACAGCAGCGAATAGGTTGAGACGTAGTTCCAGACGCGATACATAAGGCCCCCCAAGCGTTTTTCGGGCAATTGCGACATAGATTTGCCCTCTTGCCGCTAGGGTATACTGTGTCGGCCCCCTAATGGAAGTCGTGTCGGGCCAAGGATCGCCGCTTAATGCCGGGGTGGGCAAAAAACCCACGGTTCATTGGCGAAAAGTTGTCTTGGCCCCAAGCGGCCGCACAATATCGCTAACCTCCGTTCAACTCCTGTACGAGTTCCTCTGTCGTCACCTGTCGGCAATAGCCCTTGATCGTGCGCAAGGAATGATCGTGGCGTTCTTGGTCATAGGTCAGGCATGCATCGGTCACCTCGGTCACCAGATATCCAAGATCGCAGGCGTCGCGGATTGCACTTTCGACGCATTGATCGGTGATCAAGCCGCTGATCACCAGTTGGGTCACGCCCAGATTACGCAAGATGTAGTCGATATGGGTCGAAACAAAGACCGAGGATGATGTCTTGGGAAGAACGATTTCGTCGCCTTGAGGCGCGATCTTGTCGATGACTTTCCCGTCCCATGAGCCCTTCGGCACGTGAAATCCGGTGATTTTATAGTCAAGCGAGCGGTCGCGCCCATCCAGCGTCAGGCTTTCGATGGTTGTGTACATCACCTCAACACCGGCCTGCCTGCACGCCGTCTGGATGGCTTGCATGTTTGGGATCACGCGGGTGTCAAGCTGATCAAAATACCAGCCATATTTGGCCGCAAATTCCGCCTTTGGCAGATCCCTGAATTCCGCGCCATCGCGGTGGGCGCTGAAGTTCTGAACGTCAATGAACAACAGCGCAGATTTCGCCGGAACCAAGGGGACATTACGCGTGAGTTGCATCGGTTTGCTCCATGAAAGTTGACAGCAGTTGATAAAGCCGTTCCACCCAAAGCGCGCATCCTTCCGCCGTCAGCAGATGGTCGTTTCTGACCTCAATCAGGCAATGAGGAATTTTGCGAGGCTCGGCGCAGGCCGGAATGAACCAATCCGTCGCATCTTCGATCTGGTAGGGTTGGTTTTCGCCAATCGTCAGCCCCGGCCACAAATCGCGGCAAAGCGCCACCAGCCGGTCGCCCCGGCTGCAAGGCGCGCGGTAGAGAAACCCGATATCCCAAGGGCGTGACTTTCCGCCCATGCGGGGGGTGAAGCTGTGGATGGCGAAAGCGAAGCGGTGGTTGGCGCGTTGGGTTTCCATTTCGCAGCGTTCGGCAAATGGCGCGAAAATCGCCTTTTCGCGTAGGGCACGCTCGGCCGCCGACAGGTTGGTATTGCCGGGGATCATGACCTCGTCGCTGACCTGAGGGATCGACTGGGGTGATCCGGCGGGGCGGTTGCAATCAATCACCAAACGGCTGTAGCGCTGCGCGACAAGCGTGCAGCCGAAGCGTTCGGCAAGGCTGGTGGCCACGGTCTTTGCGCCAATGTCATAGGCGATATGCAGGTCAAACGCGGTCGCAGACAGGCCAAGCGTGCCAAGCTTTTCGGGAATCGCGCGCCCCGCGTGTTCACAGATCAGCAAAAGCGGCGCTGCGGCATCCGGGTGGGTGACTTGCACGGGTTCTGGATCGACACCCTTGTGAAGCAATGCATCCGCGAAACCCTCGACCTGTGATCTAGCCAAACCTATCTCCGATGACCTGCCCTAAGCTTCAAGGCGCGAATGATTCCAAAAATATTCGATCATTTGGACCGATTATATACAGATTGACAATCTTTTTTCATCCGCCCTATTCTTGATGCAAGGGTCATTCGGTGGGGCGCGTGTGCATATTCGGCAATTGATGGAACAAAAGGTCGACACGTTCACGCCTGCCGAAAGGCAGCTGGCGTCGGTTTTGTTGGCCGACTATCCCTTCGCCGGACTTGAACCAATTCAGGAGTTGTCGCAGCGCGCCCATATATCGGCGCCGTCGATTTCGCGGTTCGTCACCAAGATCGGCTGCGGCGGGTTTCAGGAATTCCAGCAGCGGCTTGTGCAAGAGCTGAAAGAAGGCCGCCAATCTCCGATTGATCTGAAAGGCCGTGACAGCGGCATCGACCAATCTGCGCCGCTGGCCTCTTATCTGAGCCGGATTGATGCGCTGAACGCCGAGTTGAAAGAGCGTGTATCACCTGCGCAATTCGAGCGCCTGTGTGATTTGCTGAGCGATCCGAAGCGCCGCATCTATATGATCGGCGGCCGGATGAGCGATAGTATCGCCGATTTCTTTGCCCGGCACCTGCGCCAGATCCGCAAGGATGTGTTTCACATCCCGTCCGATCCCGAAGCATGGCCCGAATATCTTTTACGGCTGCGCCCCAAGGACATTTTGCTGGTGATCGATTTCAGACGCTATCAGCCCAGCCTTGAAGGGCTTTCCGCCGCCGCGCGGGCCCGCAAGGCGCAAACCATTGTGATCACCGATCAATGGGTCAGCCCTGCTGCAAAAGGCGCGGCCGAGCTTGTGGCCGTTCCGATCGATTCCGGCACACTATGGGACAGCTACGCCCCCGCATTGGCGATGATCGAGGCGCTGCTGGTGCCTTTGGCCGAACGCAACTGGGATGCCACCAAGTCGCGGATTGCAGAATGGGATGCGCTGCGATCCGAGCCGGGTAGTGATTTGGCGGAGCGAGCATGATGGACAGTGATGAGAGGCTGGTATTCGTCGGCACCTCCGATCTGGCCGGAATCTTGCGCGGCAAATCCTTTCCGGTGGCGGATTGGGGCAAGCGGCAAAAGCGCGGCGTGGGCTGGACGCCCACCAATGTGCAGATCACCTGTTTTGACACGATCTCTGACAGCCCGTTTGGGTCATTTGGTGATCTGGCCCTGATCCCCGACCCCGAAACCCGCTTTGCGTTAGGTGAGGGCGGCGATGTTTTCGACTTCGCATTGGGCGACATCAGAAGCCTTGAGGGCGAGCCATGGGCGTTTTGCACGCGGTCACTGGCGCGCCGCGCGCTGGCGGAACTTCATCTGGCCTGCGGCGCCACACCCTTGGCGGCGTTTGAACATGAGTTTCAGATAAAAGACATGGCCCCGCGCCCCGGTGACGGATTTGGCCTGAAAGGCTTTCGCGATGCAAAAGCCTGGAGCGGGCCTTTCTTGTCTGCCCTCGCCCAGACATCATGCCAGCCCGATACCTTCATGAAAGAATACGGGCCCGCGCAATACGAGGTGACGATCAAACCCACTTTGGGCATCACCACCCCGGATAATGCGGCGATCTTGCGCCTGCTGGCCCATGACGTGATCGCCCGCCATGGCGTCCTTCCCAGCTTTTCGCCGATCCTTGATCCGGGTAGCGTTGGCAACGGTGTGCATATCCATTTCAGCTTTGTGGATGATGATGGCGCGCCGATGACCTACGACCCAAAGGCACCCCATGGGATGAGCCAACTGACCCGGCATTTCATCGGCGGTATCTTGCAGCATCTTGATCAGATATTGGCGCTGCTGGCACCCTCCGAGATCAGTTATCTGCGGCTGACGCCGCATCGCTGGAGTGCGGCGTTCAACAATCTTGGCGTCCGTGACCGCGAAGCCTCGGTGCGGATCTGCCCGGTTTCAACGACCGACGAAGAGGCCGTCCCACGCCAGTATAACTTTGAAGTGCGCGCGGTTGATGGTGCCGCCAGCCCGCATCTGGCCTTTGCCGCCTTGCTGTTTGCAGGCACCCAAGGTGTGAAAGATCAAATCGAGCCACCCGCGCCGGTAAACGAAGACTTATCGCTTCTGTCGCCGCAAGATCTGGCGGCAAAGGGGTTCAAGCGCTTGCCACAGACTTTGGATGAGGCACTTGAAAGTTTTGGCGGGTCCAAAGCGGTTCGCCAATGGTTTGGTGATGCATTCGTTGATCTTTACGTGGCGCATAAGCGCGGAGAAATAGCGCAGTTGTCCGGGCTTGACTGGGTGCAAAAATGCAACCGCTACAAGGATGTTTACTGAGATGTTGGAAATCAGAGGCATCTCAAAGAACTTTGGCGGCGTGCAGGCCGTGAATGATGTCAGCTTTACCGTCGGGGCCAATGAAATCCACGGGCTGATCGGCCCGAATGGGGCGGGCAAGACCACGATGATCAACCTGATCTCTGGTCTTCTTAGCGTGACCAGCGGTGAGATTTTGGTGCAAGGCGAACGTATCGACACTTTGCCTGCGGAAAAACGCGCCCGCAAAGGTGTGGCCCGCACCTTTCAGAACCTGCGCCTGTTTCGCAACCTGACGGTGCGGCGCAATATCGAGGTGGCGGAAATTCAGGTGCGCGGTGCGGCAAGCACGGACCCGGATCTGGTCGAAGACGCGATTGACCGGTTTGGCCTGCGCGAGGTTTTGGATGAGGTGCCCGACAGCTTGCCTTACGGACAGATGCGCCGCTTGGAAATTGTCCGCGCTTTGGCCTTGCGCCCGCGTGTGCTGATGCTTGATGAGCCGGCCGCCGGGATGAACCCTGATGAAACCGACACTCTCTTTCGCAACATCACCTGGCTCAGGACCCGCCACCCCTGCGCCATCGTGCTGATCGATCACGATCTGAAATTCATCATGTCGGCCTGCGAAAGGCTGACCGTCATGAATATGGGCAGCTTACTGGCCTCGGGACTGCCCCAGGATGTCACCACAAATAAAGAGGTTATCAGCGCCTATCTTGGACAAGGCGACCACGTATGACAGGAGAGATGAAAATGAACAGAACCAAAACCATGTTGATGACAACAGCGGTAAGCGTCGGGCTTATCGCTGCGGGCGCACAGGCGGCAGAGACCATCAAGATCGGGCTGGCCGTGCCCCTGACAGGCGATTTCGCGCCCTATAACGAAGTGGCCGGTGCGCAGTGCATGGCCAAGATGATCAACGACGCGGGCGGCATCAATGGCCAAGAGATTGAGCTGTTGATCCAAGATACAGGGTCAGACACCCAAGCGGCCATATCCTTGACCGAACGGTTCGTCAGCGAAGGCATCGTGGCCATGGCGACGATCCCGTTTTCCGACACGATGATCCCGGTTGCCCAGATCGCCGCCGCCAATGGCGTCACGCTGATCCAATCGCAAAGCACGCAAGTTGAGATGCACACGGGCGTGGTGGACAACTTCTTGACCAACGTCGCACCTGACCCTTACACGGCTGCGGCGGCCGCAAACTACGCCTTGTCGCAGGGTGTAAAGAATGTGGCGATCTTTACCTCTGACGAGGGCGGATCGTGGTCAGCGCGCACGCCTGAATGGTTTGCCGAGGTGATCGAGGCGAATGGCGGCACATTGCAAGCCAAGCTGAACTACAGCTCTGGCACCACCGACTGGAGCCCGCAGATCGCCGAGTTGAAAGCACTCGATCCGGCGCCGGATGCGGTCTACATTTCATGGGCGATGCCGGATATTGGCATTTTGGTCAGGCAAATGCGCTCTGCCGGACTTGATGCCTGGGTGGTGGGATCGGACGGGTTTGACGACCCGTCGCTGGATGCCCTGGCCGCCGATGATCCAAGCGTTCTGGACAAGGTCTTTTTCGGCACATTGGCCCCCGCAGTGCCCGGAAGCCGCATCGAAGCCTTCCAGACGGCCTGCGCCGAGATCGGCGTTGAAGTGAACGGCCTATTTCCTGCACTTGGCGGTGATATGATCAAGATCGTCGAGCACGGGATCAATGCCGCCGGATCAACTGATCCAAGCGCCATTCGCGACGCGATCCGGGCCGCCGACAGCATTCCGGTGATGTCAGTTGAGGCGATTTCGTTCAAGGATACCAACAGCTATGCGCTGCGCGATATCCCGGTGATCGGTTTCAAAGACGGCAAGCGCGTGGTTCTTTCGCAAGAGATACCCGCAAACGTGCCATCCTGGCCCTGATGGCCCCGGCCTTTCCGGAGCTCTCCCGGAAAGGCACCCTTTCGTGACACGGAAACCAGCATGCTCCAGATCAGCGCTCTCAAGGCATTTCACGGGCCAATCGAAGCGGTCCACGGCATTGATATTTCAGTGGCCGAGGGGCAATGCGTGACCTTGCTTGGCCCCAATGGTGCTGGCAAAACCTCGACCCTGTCGGCGATTACCGGCACCGTACGCGCGACCGGCGCAATCGTTCTTGGCGGTGAGGACATATCGCGGCTTGGCGTCGAGGACCGGTGTAAACGCGGTATCGCCATTTCGCCTGAGGGGCGGCGGGTTTTCTCTAACCTGTCGGTGCGCGACAATCTGATCATGGGCGGTGCCTTGCAGCGCGACAAAGCCCAGCTGAGCCGCGAGATCGAAGATTGGTTCACGCATTTCCCGGTCTTGGGCGAAAGACATGCGCAAATGGCAGGCACATTGTCCGGGGGCGAGCAGCAAATGCTGGCCATCGCGCGCGCGCTTTTATCAAAACCGCGC
>JBAUHP010000071.1:0-20451 GCA_049680345.1 Albidovulum sp.
CATAAGGATGGCAAACCCTGGAGCGGAGAAAGAGAATGAGCGATTTCACCTATGCCGTTGATGCCGAGGGTGTTGGCACCATCATCTGGGACGTGCCCGGTAAATCCATGAACGTCCTTAATCTTGAGGCTGCGGCAGAGCTTGACGGATTGATTGACCGCGCGATTGCTGATCCAGCCGTCAAAGGCGTGATCTTGACCAGCGGCAAGAAGGATTTCGCCGGTGGGATGGATCTCAACATCATCGCGAAAATGAAAGAATCTGCGGGCGATGATCCGGCGCGCGGGCTGTTCGACGGGATCATGAATTTTCACAAGCTTGAGCGCAAGATAGAGCTTATGGGGATGGATCTTAAAACCAAGAAGGGTGGCAAACCAATCGTCGCCGCCCTACCCGGCACTGCCCTTGGCATTGGCCTTGAAATTCCGCTCTCGTGCCACCGGATCATTGCCGCCGACAATCCCAAGGCCAAGATCGGCCTGCCCGAGATCATGGTTGGCATTTTCCCCGGTGCAGGTGGCACGACGCGGTTGGTGCGCAAGCTTGGCGCCATGGCTTCGGCTCCGTTTTTGCTGGAAGGCAAGTTATCAAGCCCGGCGGCAGCAAAGGCCGCTGGCCTGATTGATGAGGTGGTAGCCCCTGATCAGCTCTTGGCGCGCGCCAAGGAATGGGTGCTGGCCGCAACCGACGCCGATATCGTCAAGCCATGGGACCTCAAGGGCTACAAGATGCCCGGCGGCGCGCCTTACCATCCGGCGGGCTTCATGACCTTTGTCGGCGCAAGTGCTATGGTGCATGGCAAGACAATGGGGGTCTATCCGGCGGCCAAGGCCTTGCTTTCGGCGGTCTATGAAGGCGCGCTGGTGCCCTTTGATACCGCTATCAAGATCGAGGCGCGCTGGTTTACCAATGTGCTGATGAACCCGTCATCTGCCGCAATGATCCGGTCTTTGTTCATCAATAAAGAAGCGCTTGAAAAAGGTGCGAACCGCCCCAAATCCCCCGATCAGACCGTCAAGAAACTTGGCGTTTTGGGTGCGGGCATGATGGGGGCGGGCATTGCCTATGTCGCAGCCCTTGCCGGGATCGAGGTGGTCTTGATTGACGCCGCCCAAGATGCCGCCGACCGTGGCCGCGCCCATGCCGAGGGCATTTTGGACAAGGGCATGAAACGCGGCAAGGTCACGGCCGACAAAAAGGCCGAGGTGATGGGCCGGATCACCGCCACCACCGATTACGCAGCCCTCAAAGGCGCTGATCTGGTGGTCGAGGCGGTGTTTGAAGATATGGGTGTCAAGGCCGATGTCACCGCCAAGGCCGAAGCGGTCTTGAGCAAGGGCGCGGTCTTTGCCACCAATACCTCAACCCTGCCGATCTCTGATCTGGCCAAAGCCTCGGTGCGGCCCGACCACTTCATCGGCATCCATTTCTTCAGCCCCGTCGATAAGATGATGCTGGTCGAGATCATCAAAGGCAAAAAGACCGGCGATGTGGCCGTGGCCAAGGCCCTCGATTTCGTACGCCAGATCCGCAAGACCCCGATCGTGGTCAATGATGCGCGCTTCTTTTACGCCAATCGCTGCATCATCCCCTATATCAACGAAGGCATCCGCATGATTGCCGAAGGGGTGGAACCGGCGCTGATCGAAAATGCCGCCAAACTGGTGGGAATGCCGCTGGGGCCGCTGCAGCTGGTGGATGAAACCTCGATTGATCTGGGCGTGAAAATCGCCAAGGCCACCAGACTGGCGATGGGCGATGACTACCCTGACGGTGCCGTGGATGACGTGTTGTTTGCCATGGCCGATGCCGGGCGTCTTGGGCGCAAGTCCAACGCAGGTTTTTACGCCTATGATGATGCGGGCAGACGCACCGGCCTGTGGGACGATCTTGCCACCCGCTACCCGGTCGCCGATGCGCAACCAGAGCTGGCCGAAGTGCAACACCGCTTGTTGTTCGCCCAAGTGCTGGAAGCGGTGCGCGCGCTGGAGGATGGCGTTTTGGAAGACATCCGCGAAGGCGATGTCGGTGCCATCCTTGGCTGGGGCTTTGCGCCTTGGTCAGGCGGCCCGTTCAGCTGGCTGGATATCCTCGGCGCGCCGCGCGCGGTCGAACTTTGCGATGGCTTGGTAAAGGCGCATGGTGCACGCTTCAATGCCCCCGCCCTTTTGCGCGATATGGCCGCCAAGGGCGAAAGCTTTTATGGCCGCTTCAGCAAGGCCGCAAAGGCCGCGTAGGGCACCGCTTCAGCCCGGATCGAAGCGGTAGCCAAAGCGGGCGATATCCTGCGCGCAGATGCTGGCAAGTGTCTGCGCGTCAGCGTCACTGTAATACCGCCGCCAGTCCTGATCGCGCATAGACGCATTGGCACGCGCCAATGGTGCCAGCACAAAGCCAAGATGCGCCTCAAGCGGGGCTACATCCTTGGCAAAATCCTCAAGCCTGATGAAAAGATTGCAGCAATTTACCCCCGCAGCGGTAGTCACATAGCTTGCGTAAGGATAGCGCGCAAAAGCCGCACGGGTTTGCGGCGCGTTCAAAAATCCGCTGAAATCTTGCGATTTTGCCAATGCGACAGCCGGATGGGCGAAATCTTGCAGCTTAAGCCAGTGATAATAGCTGACCATCCGGTCCCAGGGGTTTCGCACCAAAGTGAAGGTAAAGAAATCAGCGATCTCGGCATCAGTTGCCAGCCCCGCGATATCTGCAAGGGTTGAATGTTTCCAAAGCCGCCCAGCCGTTTTGACGCCGCCCCACCGATGCGCGCGGCGCGTGGCCTTCGGCGTGTCACCGATCAAGACATCGTCTTTCATCGCCCGCGCTTCAAGCGCCAGCGACAGCGCCGTCCCGCCGGTCTTGGGGATATGGATAAAGATATAGCGGCGACCGCGCGACAAGATCATAGGTTTCCAGACTAACGCCCGCGCAGCGCAATGATAAGCCCGGCAGCAAAGATCATCGCGATGCCAAGCATTGCCCGCCCGCTCAAGACCTCATCCCAAAGCACAAAGGCCCAAAAAGCCGAGGCAGGCAAAATCACATATTCAAACACCGCAACCCGGCTGGCATCCGCTACCTGATAGGCCTTGATCATCATCCCCACCCCGAAAAGCGATCCGGCGGCTTGCACAAGGGTCCAGAAATAAAACTCTCCCGATGGCCAGACAAAGCCGCGCAAGGTAAAGCCGTCAGCGCCCAAGGGCACCTCTGGCTGCCAGATCGCAAGCCCCGCCATCCCCAACAGCCCCAAAAGCCCCATGGTCAGGAAAAAGCCCGCCAAAAGCGTTTCCGCCGTCTCATTGGCGCACCATTCGCGGGTGGCGATATTGCCCATGGCGTAAAAGACCCCGCCGATCACCGGCAAGACAAGCACCGGGCTGATGCTTGCACCATCACCCGGCCCAAGCACCAAAATCGCACCCGCAAAGCCCAAGGCCACAGCCAAGATCCGGAACGGCCCGATCGGATGGCCATAAACGAAACGCGAAATCAGCAAGACGAAGATCGGCGAGGTGAACAGCCCCGCCGCCACTTCGGCAACGCTCATGAACCCCAGACAGCCGAAGTAAAACAGCATCGAACAGCCGTGAAGCAAACTGCGCCCCGCGACGCCGCGCCAATTCACCGGGCGCAGCCGCAGCCCCAAAGGCACGAACAACAACGCAAAGATCACCGCCGCGATGGAGGAGCGGACCGCATGAAACTGCCAAAGCCCGGCTTCTTGGGCGATGACTTGCACATAATTGTCGGTGTAACCGATGGACATGGCGTAAATCACGATCAACCCCGCCGCCAACAGCGTGCGGTGGGCTGGTGCTGCCGCGTTCAACGGTTCGGGTGCGGTTTGCGACAGGGCCATGCTACCTCCAATACCTTCGGTGCCTATATAATCACCTCGCATAGCCCAAATCATGTCCGCACGCGACATTCGAGATGGCTCATCGGGCGGATTGTTCCGGGGCGCGGCTTCCGCTAGTCTGCCTTGCACAACCACAATACAGGCACCCTTGAATGACAGCGCTAAGCGAGTATCAGCGGCTGGAATGTGCCGGTCTCTGGCGCGCCTCTGCAGACGAACAGCGCCGCGAGGTTATCGTTTCTTTTGGCGATGCCACGCTGGTTTTTCGCGACAGCCCCAGCGAACGCGCCCTGAGCCATTGGTCGCTTGCGGCCGTCGAGCGCCTCAACCCGGGCGAGCGTCCAGCACTTTACGCGCCCGGCGAATCGGCGGGGGAAGAGCTTGAGATTGACGATGAAACCATGATCGCGGCGATCAGCAAGGTTCATGCCATCATCGCAGACCGCCAGCCCCATCCCGGCCGCCTGCGCGGGGCCTTGCTTGGCACTGTCGCCTTGGCCAGTGCGGCGTTTTGTATCTTGTGGCTGCCCGGCGCGCTGATCAACCACACCGCCCAAGTGCTTCCGAATGCGGCTCGCGCCCAGATCGGGCAGGCAATCTTGACCGATCTGCAAAGGCTGACGGGAAGCCCGTGCACGGCCCCCGACGGCACTTTGGCTCTGAACCAACTTGGCGAGCGGCTTTTGGGCGCAGATGGCGGACGGCTTGTAGTTTTGCCCGCCGGGGTGAAAACCGCAATGCATCTGCCGGGCAATATCGTGGTCGTGGGGCGTGATCTTCTTGCCGTTCATGAAACCCCCGAGGTCGCTGGCGGCTACATTCTGGCCGAGCGTCTACGCGGCGAACGCCTTGACCCCTTGCCCGACGCATTGCGTTTCGCGGGCCTGCGCGCCACCTTTCATCTTCTGACATCCGGTGAACTGCCAAGCGGCGCCTTTCACGGCTTTGGCGAGACTTTGCTGACCCACACCATCTCCCCGCTTGCCGATGCTGATCTCCTGCCAAGGTTCGGGCGTGCCGGGTTTGGCTCGACCGCCTATGCCTATGCGATCGATCCCAGCGGCGAGACGGTTCTGGGCCTGATCGAGGCCGACCCTTACGGCGCCACCCCCGCCCCCAATCCCTTGCTCAACGATACCGATTGGGTGGCCTTGCAGGGCATTTGCGACGGCTAAGGCACTTGCAAGGGCAAGGCTTATTTGGTGCCAAACATCCGGTCGCCCGCGTCGCCCAGCCCCGGAACGATATAGCCGTGTTCATTCAGCCGGTCATCCACCGCCGCCGTCACAATCGGCACATCGGGATGCGCCTCTTTCATCCGGGCAACGCCTTCCGGGGCGGCCAGCAGGCACATGAACCGGATATTCGTCGCACCCGATTGCTTCAAAAGATCAATCGCTGCGGCTGACGAATTGCCGGTGGCCAACATCGGATCAACGGCAATGGTCAGGCGGTCGCGCAGATCCGGCACTTTATAGTAATATTGAACCGGTTGAAGGGTTTCGGGGTCTCGGTACAGACCAACAAAGCCCACTCGCGCCGCCGGGATCAGCTCTAACACCCCGTCAAGCAATCCGTTCCCGGCCCGCAAGATAGAAATCAGCGCCAGCTTCTTGCCGTCGATGATCGGCGCATCCATGGCGCAGATCGGGGTTTCGATCCGCTTGGTCGTCATCTCCATCTCACGGGTGATCTCATAGGCCAAAAGCTGGCTTATTTCGCGCAAAAGCCTGCGAAACGAATTGGTCGAGGTGTCCTTGTCGCGCATCAAGGTCAACTTGTGCTGCACCAGCGGGTGTTTCACGATGGTCAGATGCTCACGCATAATGGTCCTCCAGTTTCTTGCCGATCTTTTGCCTTGTATCCGCGTCACAAAAGGCCGCGTCAATTGACGTCCGCGCAATTGCCGCAAAAACCCCGTCATCCCAGTCGAAAGCCTCGGCCAAAAGCTGGTATTCCCGTGTCATCGTGGTGTGAAAGAACGGCGGATCATCGGTTGAGATGGTGATTTTGACGCCGCGCTCATGAAGCTGGCCAATCGGATGGGCGCGCCAGTTGGGGTAGATCCCCAAGGCGATGTTCGAGCCGGGGCAAACCTCCAACACCACGCCGCTTTCGGCCAGTTCATCGACAAGGGCAAGGTCTTCAATCGCGCGCACGCCATGGCCGATCCGCTCGACCCCCAGATCGGCAATTGCCGCGCGCACACTTTGCGGCCCGCGCCATTCACCGGCGTGGCAGGTCAGCCGCAACCCGGCCTCGCGCGCCGCATCAAATGACCAGCGGAAGTCTTTGGGTTCGCAAACCTTTTCGTCACCACCCAGTCCAAAGCCAACAACCCAGTCGCCTGCCGTCTCAGCCGCACAAATCGCGGTCTGGCGGGCCTTTTCGGGGCCAAAATGCCGGATCGGGGTGATGATACCGCGCAAGGTGACCCCCATCGTCCGCTCGGCCTCATCAGCCGCCGCGCGGATCGCCGCATAATAGTCGCGCCACGCCCCCAGATCGCGCCCGCCGCAAAAATCGGGGCTCAAGAAGCATTCGGTATAGATCACACCAGAGGCCGCACTTTCCTCCAGCACCGCAAGGGTCAGGCGGTGATAATCTTGCGGGGTCTGCAAGACGCTGGTCGCCGCCTCATACACTTTAAGAAAATCCCAAAAGTCGCGGTAAACATAATTGCCCCGCTCATCAAAGATACCCGAAATGTCGATATGCTTTTCACGCGCAAGCCCGCGAATGAAGCTTGGCGGTGCCGCCCCTTCCAGATGCAGGTGAAGTTCAACCTTGGGCGTCATAGAAAGCTTCTCCCAACACCTTCGGACGGCACGCCCAGATAGGCCGCAATTGACGCGCCGATATCGGCGAAAGCCACATGGCCAATTGATCTTGCCCCCAACCCATAGCCCAAAACCGGCACGCGTTCGCGGGTATGGTCGGTGCCCGGCCAGCTTGGATCATTGCCATGATCGGCGGTAAAAATCGCAATATCTTGGGGGCGCAAAGCGGCCAAAAACCGCCCCACCTGCGCATCGAACCATTCAAGCGCGCGCGCGTAACCCGCGATATCGCGCTGATGCCCGTAAAGCGTGTCAAACTCCACAAAGTTGGCAAATGTCAAGGAACCGGCCTCTGCATTGCCTGCAAGTGCCATCAGGTGTTCGAAAAGGGCAGTATCCGTACCCTTCTTCACATCATCAATACCGCGCATCGAAAAGATATCGCCAATCTTTCCCACCGCATGCACCTTGCGGCCCGCCGCTTGCAACCAATCGCAGAGCGTCGGGGAAGGTGGGGCGATTGCATAATCGTGACGGTTGGCCGTGCGGCGAAAATCACCGGGCCTGCCCATAAAAGGCCGGGCGATGACCCGAGCGACCTTTTGCGCATGAAGCAGCGGAGCAATGTCACGACAAAGCTGCAACAGCCGCTCAAGCCCGAAGCTTTCTTCATGTGCGGCAATCTGAAACACGGAATCCGCCGATGTATAGCAGATCGGCCAACCCGTCTTCATATGCGCATCTCCGAATTCGTCAATCACCGGAATGCCCGAGGCATGTCTATTGGCCAAAGTCCCACCCGCCCCGCAAAGCTGCGCCACCTTTTCCATCAACTCGGGCGCGAAGGCCGGATTCGTATCGGGGAAGTAATGCCAATCCCAAGGCACCGGTACTCCCGCCATTTCCCAATGCCCCGAAGGCGTGTCCTTGCCTTTGGACACTTCCGTCGCGGCCCCCCAAAGGCCCAGCACCTCCCCCGCCACCCCCGGCATATCAGCGCCCGAGGCCAGTTTGACCGCTTGTCCAAGCCCAAGCCCGCCAAGATTGGGCATCTGCAGTGCACCTTTGCGCCCCACATCCGCGCGCCCCTCGGCACAGGCCGCAGCAATATGGGCCAAGGTATTGGCGCCGGTATCGGGCAAGGTGCCGTTGAAAAAATCGCCCGCATCCGGGGCGCCGCCGGCCCCCACCGAATCCATCACAATCAAAAAGGCCCGCGCCATCAGCCGACCCTTTCGATCACCAGGGCCGCCTCATCCGGGGCGATATCGGTAATGCTATAGGCCGCGCGCACCGCCGCCACCGCACGGTCGGCATCGGCTTGATTTGCCGCGTGAACCAGCGCAAAAGATTCGCCCTTGTCCAAAGGCTCCCCCAAGGGTGCGAGGTCCGAAAGCCCGACCGCCGGGTTGATCTTGTCACCGCCACGAAGCCGCCCGCCGCCCAGATGCACCACCGCATGGCCCAAAGCCTCGCCATCAATCGCGCCGATAAATCCGGCCCGATCGGTTTTCACCTCGGCCACAACCGGGGCGGCTGGCAGCCGGTCGGGAAAGCGGTCGACGAAATCGGCAGGCCCGCCTTGGGCTGCGATCATCTCGCCGAACCGTTCCGCGGCGCGCCCGGATTCCAGCGCCTCGCTGATCTGATCCTCGCCGTCGCGGGTATCATCGGCAAGCCCGGCAAGCACCAAGACCTCGCCCCCCAAAGCCACGGTCAACCCCAAAAGTCGGTGATTGACCGCCTGCCCCGTCATCGTCTCCATCACCTCAACAATCTCAAGGGCATTGCCAGCGGCGGCCGCCAAAGGCTGCGACATATCAGTGATCAAGGCAGCCGTCTTGCAGCCCGCGCCATTCGCCGCCGCCACCAGCGCCTTGGCCAGTGCTTGCGCCTCGGGCAGGGTTTTCATGAAAGCGCCAGAGCCGACTTTCACATCAAGAACAAGAGCTTCCAACCCCGCTGCAAGTTTTTTCGACAAGATCGAGGCAGTGATCAGATCAATGCTTTCAACCGTCCCGGTGACATCGCGAATGGCGTAAAGGCGGCGGTCGGCAGGGGCGATATCGCCGCTGGCGCTGACAATGGCACAGCCGATATTGCGGGTGATACGGGTCAACTCGCCAATACTTTGGTCGGCGCGATATCCGGGGATCGCCTCCAACTTGTCCAATGTGCCTCCGGTATGGCCAAGCCCGCGCCCCGAAATCATCGGCACATAGGCCCCGCAGGCCGCCAGCGCCGGGGCAAGCAACAGCGAGGTAATATCGCCAATCCCCCCGGTTGAATGCTTGTCAATCACCGGGCCCGGCATTTCCCATTGCAGAACCTGCCCGCTGTCGCGCATGGCCGTTGTCAGCCCGACCCGGCCCTTTGCACTTAGCCCCTTTAGCAAGACCGCCATGGCGAAGGCGCCCGCCTGCGCATCGCTGACCTCTCCCGAGGCAAGCCCCGTGGCAAACCAGCGCGCGGCATCGGGCGAAAGCCCCTTGCCGTCGCGCAAATCCGCAATGATCCGGCGCGCATCCATATCAGCCCCGCCCCATATGTGCGGGCGAAAAGCTGCCCGGCAAAAGATCACCGATGGTCGTGGTCTGACTTTGGCCCGCCGTCGTGGCCATGATCACCGGTGTGTCACTTGCACCAAACTCCGCCAGCTTTTGGCGGCAGCCACCGCAAGGCGGCACCGGTGCCGGGCTGTCGGCGATAACCGCTATGGCCGACAGCTGCGTGTCGCCCGCCGCCACCATCGCCGCAATCGCCCCCGCCTCGGCGCAGGTGCCTTCGGGGTAGGCCGCGTTTTCGACATTGCAGCCCAGATAGACCCGCCCCGAGGTGCTGCGCAAAGCTGCCCCGACCTTGAAACCGGAATAGGGTGCATGGGCGTTTTCGCGAACCAAGGCTGCGGCCTCGACAAGGTCTGGGTCAGGTGATGGCATCGGTTCCCCCAAGGGCTGCGGGCCAAACTTTGCGCGATCTGCGCCTCCGACCGACTGTCGCGCCTTTGCCGATCAAGCGCAAGAGATTGCGCCCAAATCGGGCGACACAGCCGATGCAGATGGCGCAAATATCGGGGCTGTCACGCCAGAATTTCAGTGCCGAACACACCCGGAACCGCAACCTCCAACAGCTCAAAATCATCACTCGGATCGGCCCAGCATGTGGCCAGCCCCGGCGGGGTAACAAAGGCATCACCGGGGCTCAGACGGAAGGGATCTTTGCCCTCACCGTGCAAGGTCATTTCGCCCGACATTACAAAACCGAACAAAATGTCACCGTCATGCCGAGTCATGACCGGCACGCCTTGACCTTTCCGAACAACCTGCACACCCGCCACACCTTTGGTGTTTTCATTGATCGTGGTGTCACGGCAGATAAAACCGGGCTTGCGGAACCCACCCCATTCGGCCTCTGCCCCGACGTTATGAACAAACCGCTGGCCCTGCCATTCACGATCAGCGCGCAGATGCGCGGTTGGCAGTGTCATATCGTGGTCAATCTCGGTGACATGATCTGCAGGCACGCCTATTTCAATCACCTCGATCCCGTCCGAGGCGGTCAGCACCCGGTGGCGGATTTCCGGCGGCTGAATAAAGCAATCACCGGCACCCAGGCGAATGGCAGGGCCTTGATCTTCATAAACCACCTCGACCCAGCCCTTGATGCAAAAGATCAGCTGGAAGCCGACCTTGTGGAAATGCACCATATCGGGGACCGGGCCGCCATCAGGAATACGGATATGGCTGGCAATAATCGCCCCGCCCAGACGCGATGGCACCAGATCGCGGTAATGCATGCCCGCGCGGCCAATCACCCAAGGCGCCTGGTCCGCCAGACGTCGGACCACAAAAGCATGTTCGGTCGGCGGCTGATAGACCGGCGGGTTCAGCTCTTCTATCGTGACCTTGGTGCCCCCCGGTGCGGTCAGCACCCGTGCACCATCCGCGAAAGTCGCAAAGTCATCGGTCAGGATCCGGATATGCCCCGGGGCTGCCTCAAAACCCGCATCAAGCCGCAAGCGCAGCCCATGGCCCGACATGACCGCCACGGCAGGGTCGTCGGCCGGATAGATCGTATCAAGCCGCATCTTCAAAGTTTTGGTGAAAAACGGCAGATCCTTGCGCAGGTCACGGGTTGGCAGCAGAATTTCAGCGCGCGGTTCGCTCATGATCTATCCTCGGGTCTTGCGGTTTTGATGCACTCTTCAAGCTTGAAGGATTTTATTCAAGCTTTTTCGACAAAATTGTTCCACAGTAACGATAAGGCGCTTCTTATCGATTGCAAAACTGGTTTAACATTAAACCAGTTTTTTTGGGAGGGTGATATGGACGAGACCAGACAAGACAATGCGCGCCAGGCAGCGCTGGATTATCACGAATTTCCCAAGCCCGGAAAATTAGAGGTCCGCGCGACCAAACCCTTGGCCAACGGCCGCGACCTTGCCCGCGCCTACAGCCCCGGCGTGGCCGAGGCCTGCCTTGAAATCAAGGCCGATCCCGCCAATGCCAACCGCTTTACCGCCCGCGGCAATCTTGTGGCGGTTGTCACCAACGGCACTGCCGTGCTTGGCCTTGGTAATATCGGCGCCCTTGCATCCAAACCGGTGATGGAGGGCAAGGCGGTCTTGTTCAAGAAATTCGCCAATATCGATTGCTTTGATATTGAGGTGAATGAGGCAGACCCAGAAAAGCTGGCCGATATCGTTTGCGCGTTGGAGCCGACCTTTGGCGCGATCAACCTCGAAGACATCAAAGCACCCGATTGTTTCATCGTCGAACGGATCTGCCGCGAACGCATGAACATCCCGGTTTTTCACGACGATCAGCACGGCACCGCCATTGTCGTGGGCGCCGCGGCCACCAATGCCTTGCATGTCGCGGGAAAAAATTTCAGCGAAATCAAGGTGGTAAGCACTGGCGGCGGGGCGGCGGGGATTGCATGCCTCAACATGTTGCTGAAATTGGGTGTGCGGCGCGAAAACGTCTGGCTGTGCGATATTGACGGTCTGGTCTATCACGGCCGCACCAGTCAGATGACCCCGCAAAAGGCCGAATACGCCCAAGGCGATACGCCCGGCACCCTTGACGATGTGATCGAAGGGGCCGATCTCTTTTTGGGTCTGTCCGGCCCCGGTGTACTGACACCCGCGATGGTCGCCAAAATGTCCAAACAACCGATCGTTTTCGCCCTTGCCAACCCCACGCCCGAGATTTTGCCCGATGAGGTGCGCGCGGTGGCACCCGATGCGATCATGGCGACGGGCCGCTCTGATTTTCCCAATCAGGTCAATAACGTCCTGTGTTTTCCGTTCATCTTCCGCGGCGCTTTGGACGTCGGCGCCACCACCATCAATGATAAGATGGAGCTGGCCTGTATCGACGGTATCGCCGCCCTCGCCCGCGCCACAACCAGCGCCGAGGCGGCCGCCGCCTATCAAGGCGAACAACTCAGCTTTGGTCCCGATTATCTGATCCCGAAGCCCTTCGATCCGCGCCTGATCGGCGTTGTGGCAAGTGCCGTCGCCCGCGCGGCCATGGAAACCGGCGTTGCCACCCGCTCGATTGATGATTTCGACGCTTACCGGCGCAAGCTTGACGGCTCGGTCTTCAAATCCGCCCTGATCATGCGCCCGGTGTTTGAGGCCGCGCGCACCGCCTCTCGCCGCATCATCTTTGCCGAGGGCGAAGATGAACGGGTCTTGCGCTGCGCCAATGCGATGCTGGAAGAGATGACCGATAAGCCGATCCTCATCGGCCGCCCCGAGGTGATTGCCATGCGCTGCGAACGCGCCGGCCTGCCGATCCGGCCTGACCGCGATTTTGAGATTGTGAACCCCGAAAGCGATACGCGCTACCGCGACTACTGGCAAAGCTATCACGAATTGATGGAACGGCGCGGGGTCACCCCCGATATCGCCCGCGCGGTCTTGCGCACCAATTCCACGGCAATTGCCGCCGTTGCGGTTCACCGCGGCGATGCCGATAGCATGATTTGCGGAACCTTCGGGCAATATCTGTGGCATCTCAACTACATACGCCAGATCCTTGCGCGCGGCCCACTTACCCCGCAAGGGGCGCTGTCACTGATGGTGCAAGAGGACGGGCCGCTGTTCGTGGCCGACACCCATGTGAACGCCGTCCCGTCGCCTGACGAAGTGGCCCTCACCATTATCGGTGCCGCCCGCCACGCCCGCCGCTTTGGCGTTACCCCCAAAGTGGCACTTTGTTCGCATTCGAACTTCGGCAATCTTGATACGGATTCCGGCCGCCGGATGCGCGCGGCGATGGATGTGCTGGCCTCAAAGAATGTCGATTTTGAATATGACGGCGAAATGTCGGTCGATGCCGCCCTTGATGCCGACCTTCGCGCCCGGATCTTCCCCAATGCCCGTTTCGATGGGGCCGCGAATATCTTGGTCTTCGCTTTTACCGATGCCGCGAACACTGCGCGCAATATCTTGAAGATGAAGGCAGGCGGGCTAGAGGTCGGGCCGATCCTGATGGGTCTGGGCAATCTGGCGCATATTGTCACCCCCTCCATCACCGCGCGGGGGCTTTTGAACATGTCGGCCATCGCCGGAACCCCGGTAGACCTTTACGGCTAAGCCCCTTGAGGGCTTTGCTTGACGACGGCGAAACTTTGCAAACTTTTGGGTATTTTGCACCACTTAGCTGCATACACACCAAGTTTGCAAAAATTTGCTACCTATAGTCACGCCAATATGCAAATTTCTTACTGCCCTGCCCGGTTGTGAACGGTAACAGCGTTGCGATAGCAGACACTGCTGCGCTAAACCCCTCCCATGATGGAGGAGGCATGTAATGACTTACGCTCAGACCTACGCGAACTGGCAATCGGATCCCGAAACCTTCTGGATGAAAGCCGCCCAGGGCATTGATTGGGTCACGCCGCCGTCAAAGGCCCTCTTTGACGAGAACGCCCCGCTTAGCGAATGGTTCTGCGACGCCAAGGTCAACACCTGCTGGAACGCTGTCGACCGCCATGTCGAGGCCGGTCACGGCGACCGCATCGCGATTATCCACGACAGCCCCGTCACCAAAACAGTGCATAAGCTTAGCTACACCGAATTGCGCGACCGTGTGGCAAGTCTTGCAGGCGCATTGCGCGACAAAGGCGTGAAAACCGGCGACCGCGTCATCATCTATATGCCGATGGTCCCCGAAGCCCTTGAGGCGATGCTGGCCTGCGCGCGCATCGGTGCCATCCATTCGGTGGTTTTCGGCGGGTTTGCCGCCAATGAACTGGCCGTGCGCCTTGACGATGCCACCCCCAAGGCGATCATCGCGGCCTCCTGCGGGTTGGAGCCGGGCCGCGTCGTGCATTACAAACCTCTGGTCGATGCGGCCATTGAACAAGCCACCCATAAACCCGACTTCACGCTGATCTTGCAGCGCGAACAAGAAGTGGCAAGCCTGATCCCCGGCCGTGATTTTGACTGGCATGAAGCCCAAGCGGGCGTCACCCCGGCCGCATGCGTGCCTGTAGATGGCAACCACCCCGCCTATATCCTTTACACCTCTGGCACCACCGGGGCGCCCAAAGGCGTGGTGCGCCCGACGGCGGGTCACCTGGTGGCCCTGCATTGGTCGATGAAAGCCATCTATGACGTCGATCCGGGCGACGTGTTTTGGGCCGCCTCCGATGTGGGCTGGGTCGTGGGCCACAGCTATATCTGCTACGCGCCGTTGATTGCGGGCTGCACCACGATCGTCTTTGAAGGCAAGCCGGTCGGCACACCCGATGCAGCCACATTCTGGCGGGTGATCCAAGATCACAAGGTCCGCAGTTTCTTCACCGCCCCCACCGCCTTGCGTGCGATCAAGCGCGATGATCCCAAAGGTGCTCTGATTGCCGATTACGATATCAGCGGGCTGCGCGCGCTGTTTCTGGCGGGCGAACGCGCCGATCCAGACACCATCGAATGGGCGCAGCGCCACCTGAATGTCCCGGTGATTGATCATTGGTGGCAGACCGAAACCGGCTGGGCAATTGCCGCGAATCCTATCGGGATTGAGGAATTGCCGGTCAAGATCGGCAGCCCCTCGGTGCCGATGCCCGGATACGACGTGCAGGTCTTGGACGAAGGTGGGCACGCCTTGCCCCCCGGCACTTTGGGCGCCATTGCGATCAAGCTTCCCCTCCCCCCCGGCACCTTGCCAACCTTGTGGAATGCCGAGGCGCGGTATCGCAAATCTTACCTCACCACCTTCCCCGGCTATTATGAAACCGGGGATGCGGGCTATGTCGACGCGGACGGCTATATCTACATCATGGCGCGCACCGATGACGTGATCAACGTCGCCGGTCACCGCCTGTCGACCGGCGCGATGGAAGAGGTTCTGGCCGCACATCCCGACGTCGCCGAATGCGCGGTAATCGGTGTGGCCGATGCGCTTAAGGGTCAGATGCCATTGGGTTTTTTATGCCTCAACCGGGATTCTGACCGCCCGCATGATGCCGTTGTGAAAGAATGTGTGCAACTGGTGCGCGACAAGATCGGCCCGGTTGCGGCCTTCAAGACCGCTTGTGTGATCGAACGCCTGCCCAAGACCCGCTCAGGCAAGATCTTGCGCGGCACAATGGCCAAAATTGCCGATGGCGAAAGCTATAAAATGCCAGCCACCATCGACGATCCGGTGATCTTGGATGAGATCACTTCAGCCCTCAAAGGGCTTGGGTTCAACACAATCAAAGGTTGACTTTGCGGGCGCAGCGACCCTGCGCCCGCGCCACAGTCACAATGGCGGTTGGCAACAAATGTACATGGCGATTTAGACAAGTATCCGCAGCGGCTTTCCTGAGTTAAAACAGGGAACCATTTGCAACCTTTACTTGAATTTTTCGCCAGTACATTTTTCTGCTATTCATAGAAAACCGCTTATGACACATTTGGACCCTGCCAAACTGACGCCTGCGTCATTGGTCTATGACGCCGTATCCATTCCGACGTTGGGCCACGACCTGCGCGCTGCACTCGCCGACATTATCGGCGGATTGCGTTTGATATCGCCGGACGGTCTGGATGATGCCGCCCGCAGTCAATTTGAACAGCTCCGCGCATCGGCCGAATCTATCGCGGGGCTGACAGATGCCCCCTGCGACGGGCTTGATCAGCTGTTGGCCGAAGCGGGCCCCATCGTGGCCGCCGAACTTCTTGACCAGCTTTTGGCCGATTTACGCATGGTCGAACGCGATCTGACCGCGGGGCTGGCGCAGCGCCATGTTGAAACCATGCGGACCTCAACCCATATCCTCATCGAGCTTGCCGGTGCCGCAGGGGTTCAGCCGCTACTTACGCTGGCCCGCAAGATCAATGCGGCCGCATACAGGCGCGACATGGCCGCCATCGCCGATCTGGGAAGGGGCACGTTGGACCATCTGGCCCGGCTGATCACCACTATCGCCCAAAAAGCGCCTTCAGCAAGGGCAAGTGGATGACAAGCCGTAACATCCTTTTGGTGGAAGACACGCCGTCTTTGCAACGTGTCTATAAATCCGCCCTGCGCTCCGCCGGCTATGAGGTGATCTTGGCCAATACCGGCGCCGAAGGTTTGGCCCGTTTTCGCGAAACCGATCCTGCCGTGGTGATTCTTGATTTGATTTTGCCCGACCGCAGCGGGCTTGATATCATGCAAGAACTGCTTGCCTTTCGGCCCGGCATCCCCGTCATCGCCATCACCGCTAACGCCTCAACCAACAAGGCGGTCGAGGCGATGCGCGCCGGCGCCCATGACTTCTTGGTCAAACCCTTCAACGCACAGCGCCTGCTGAACGCCGTCGAAAACGCAATCGCGGCGGGCGCACCCGCCGCATCGCGATCAGCCCCCTCATCGGGTGACTTCGTCGGCTCTTCACCCGCGATGAAAGAGATTTACGGCAAGATCGCCTCGGTCGCACAATCCATGGCCACGATCTTTATTACCGGTGAAAGTGGCACCGGGAAAGAGCTTTGCGCCATGGCGATCCACAACAGCTCATCGCGCGCGCGCGGCCCCTTCGTGCCGCTAAATTGCGGGGCGATCCCGTCAGAGCTGCTGGAATCAGAGGTTTTCGGCCATGTCAAAGGCTCCTTCACCGGGGCCATCTCCGACAAAGAGGGTGCCGCCGCCCTTGCCGATGGCGGCACCTTGTTCTTGGATGAGATTTGCGAGCTGGACCTTAATCTGCAAACCAAGCTTTTGCGTTTCTTGCAAACCTCAACCATTCAGCCGGTCGGCGCCCCGCGCCCCCGCAAGGTCAATACCCGCATCATCTGCGCCACCAACCGCGATCCGCTTGACGCCGTGCGCCGTGGCCAGTTTCGCGAAGATCTCTATTACCGCTTGCACGTGGTGCCGATCCATATGCCCCCCCTGCGCGGGCGCGGCGAAGATATCGTTACAATCGCCGAAACCACTTTGCGCCAATATGCCGCCGAAGAGGGCCGCCGTTTCTCGCGCCTTGATGATGAGGTCCGCGCGATTTTCACCGATCTTCCTTGGCCCGGAAATGTGCGCCAACTGCTTAACGTCATGCGCCAGATCGTGGTGATGAACGAAGGGGCGCAAGTGACCCGCGCCATGTTGCCGGATGGGTTGTGGCAAGGTGATGTGGCCTTGCCCGAAGCCGCCGCCTCGCCCCAGCCCGCAGTCCTGCCGGCCATGCTGCCCGAGGGTCTTTTGGGCAACAGCCTCGCGGCGATTGAACGCATGGTGATCGAACAGACCCTTGCGCGCCACGGCGGGTCTGTTTCCAAGGCCGCACGGGTGCTTCAAGTGGCCCCCTCAACCCTTTACCGCAAGATTGAGGGCTGGGCCAAAACCCCAAAACCCTGATACGTCAGGTGAATTGTTCGCGCGTCAGGCGTTCTTCAAGCCCGTGACCGGGGTCGAACAATATGCGGTGGCTGATTGTCGGTTCCGACAAGATCTCGACCGATGTCACGTCGCGCACCGATGACCGGCTGTCGGCATCTGCCATCACCGGGCGCTTTTCCGGCTCCAGCACGTCAAAACGAACCGTCGTATTCTTGGCCAGCAAGGCCCCGCGCCAGCGCCTTGGCCGGAAGGCCGCCATCGCCGTCAGCGCCAGCACATCCGATCCGATTGGCAAGATCGGCCCATGCGCTGAATAGTTATAGGCCGTCGATCCGGCGGGCGTACAGACCAGCGCGCCGTCGCAAACCAGCTCTTCCATCCTGACCCGGCCGTCGATGCTGATGCGCAGTTTCGCCGCTTGTGGGCCTGCCCGCAGCAAGGCCACCTCATTAATCGCCAAAGCCTCATGCCAGGCTCCATCCGCACTTTGGGCGCGCATGATCAAAGGGTTGATCACGGTTTCCTCGGCCCCCGGCAGACGCGCCAGCAGCCCATCTTCCTCATATTCATTCATCAAAAAGCCGATGGTGCCGCAGTTCATCCCGTAAACCGCAATGTCGTCATGCTGATGGTCATGCAAGGTTTGCAGCATGAAACCATCGCCGCCCAGTGCTACGATCACTTCGGCATCCGCCAGGGGCACCGACCCATAAAGCGCTGTCAACCGGGCCAACGCCAATTGCGCGGCCTCCGCATCGCTTGCCAGAAACGTGATCTTCCGTAGCCGCTTCACCATTCGCTCCCGCCTAAAAGCTATCTGCCATAGTTGGCGGCTAACGCAGGGGAAAACAAGTCCCGCCCCTGCCCACCACGCAGATCACCCGCCGCCGTTCGCCCAAGCCCGCCAGTATGTCGGTATTCGGCCTTCCGAAGAAACAAAACCTCGGCTACAAGCCCCCCAAACCCGGTATTTGAGGAGAGACCGCGATGACGACAGGCTTTTTCACTGAGGATCTTGCGAAGCGCGACCCCGAGGTATTCGGGTCGATCACGGCCGAACTTGGCCGTCAGCGCGACGAGATCGAGCTGATCGCCAGCGAGAATATCGTGAGCCTTGCGGTGATGCAGGCCCAGGGCTCGGTGATGACCAACAAATATGCCGAAGGCTATCCGGGCAAGCGCTATTACGGCGGCTGCCAGTTCGTCGATGTCGCAGAAACCCTGGCGATCGAGCGGGCGAAAAAGCTGTTTGACTGCGCCTATGCCAATGTGCAGCCCAATTCCGGCAGCCAGATGAACCAGGCGGTTTTCCTCGCCCTTTTGCAGCCCGGTGACACCTTCATGGGGCTGGACCTCAATTCGGGCGGCCACCTCACCCATGGCTCGCCGGTCAATATGTCGGGCAAGTGGTTCAAGGTCGCCTCTTACGGCGTGCGCAAGCAGGATGAACGCCTTGATATGGCCGAGATCCGCGAGGCCGCGCTGGCCGCCAAGCCCAAGCTGATCATTGCCGGCGGCACCGCTTACAGCCGCATCTGGGATTGGGAAGCCTTCCGCAAGATCGCGGATGAGGTGGGCGCCTATCTGATGGTCGACATGGCCCATATCGCCGGGCTTGTCGCCGGCGGGCAGCACCCGTCGCCCTTGCCGCATGCGCATGTGGTCACCACCACCACCCATAAATCCCTGCGCGGTCCGCGCGGCGGGATGATCCTGACCAACCATGAAGATATCGCCAAAAAGATCAACTCGGCGGTGTTTCCGGGGCTTCAGGGCGGCCCGTTGATGCATGTGATCGCGGCCAAGGCCGTGGCCTTTGGCGAGGCTTTGGAGCCTTCGTTCAAGGATTACGCGGGCCAGGTGGACAACAACGCCCGCGCGATGGCGGATGAGATGATGAAGGGCGGGATCAACATCGTTTCGGGCGGGACCGACAACCACCTGATGCTGGCCGATCTGCGCCCCAAGAAGGTGACCGGCAAGGCGACCGAGGCCGCCCTTGGCCGCGCCCATATCACCTGCAACAAGAACGGTGTGCCCTTTGACCCCGAAAAGCCCTTCGTGACCTCCGGCATCCGCCTTGGCACGCCGGCCGGCACCACCCGCGGCTTTGACGAGGCTGATTTCCGCAATATCGCCCGGATGATCGTCAAGGTCGTCGACGGGCTGGCCGCCAACGGCGAAGAGGCCAACAGCAACGTCGAGGCCGAGGTTCGCGCCGAAGTCACAGACCTGTGCCGCAAATATCCACTCTATCCGGGGCTCTAGGGCCAAAACGTAGACCTCGGAAAGAAGAAAGGCGCCGAATAGCTCCCGGCGCCTTTCGCTTGTCTGCTGTGTGAGTTTAGTTTCTGAGGTAGGATTGCAAACTGTCGTCCAGCGCGTCTTTCCACGGGGTGTGATGCGCCGGTGCCATCGTGCCGGTGATGACCGATTTATAGGAATGATTGCGAAAGCCCATGATGTCCTGCTTCTTGTGGTCCTTCCATTCAAAGAAGGCCTCGCAGGCACCATCGACATCGAAGCTTGGGTAATCTGTCTCGGCGATCAATTCCTTGACGTATTCGCCCTGATAATGGACCGCGTCATGCGCATCGGTGCCGGCATCTTCCTCGGCGACGCGCTTGACCACATCGGCCTCCATCTCGGCCTTGGAGGTCGGCATCTTGATCCGCCCCATGATCACATCGCGCACCCACCAGGCCTGAGCGTCGAACATGTTGAAGGTGAACCACTGATCCTGCATCCCCAGATAAAAAAGATTGGGATTATGCACGTAAGCCACGCCCTTATAGAGGTCGGCGGCCGCCAGCCGGTTCGCGGTTTTGAGCCTGAGTTCATCGGGCAAGAACGGGAAATGATGCTGATAGCCGGTGCACAAGATCACCGCATCAACTTCGGCGGTAGAGCCATCCTTGAAGGTTGCGGTCTTGCCTTCGAGCTTGGTCAAAAGCGGCACTTCTTTCCAGTTGTCGGGCCATTTATAGCCCATCGG
>JBAUHP010000072.1:0-4724 GCA_049680345.1 Albidovulum sp.
CCGTCGCCTTTCAGCGCCACGGTCGCAACCGTCATCGCATCCGAGCCCGAGGCGGCTTCTGTCACCGCATCCGCGCCGATCCAGTCGCCGCGCAATATCGGGCCAAGGTAGCGGGCCTTTTGCTCGGGCGTGCCAAACTCAAGAATGGGCATCACCACCGTCCAAAGCTGCGCGTTGATCGCCAGCATCAGGCCATTGTCGCGGCAGCCGTAACCCAGACCATGCATGATCGCCGCTGCGGTCACGACATCATGCCCCGCACCACCCATGTCGCGCGGGACCGTCAGGCCAAACAACCCGAAGTCAGCGCAGTCCTTCCAGATTGCCCGCCATTCGGCATCATCGTAACTGCCACGGGCATCGCGGGCCTCAAGGTTTTGGTTCAGAACCGTCTCGCCAAAGGCCTGTGCCTCGGCGGCCAGTCGGTTTTGCGCATCGCTTATGCAAAAATCCATGTCAGCACCTTGGGTTCTGGCCGCCTGATCGCGGCTTGCTGTTACTCGGCTTCAACATCGCGCAGCAGTCTTGCAAGCCGGGCCGTCCAGGTGAACAGCGCATTGGTGTTGCCTTGCAGGTCAAGATGGCTGAATTCCATGCGCACAACGGTTTGGTTCGTCAAACAGTGGTTCAGCGCATAGCTTGACGGCAAGATCCGCGCGACTTCGGTACTGACCATCATGAAAACCGGGCCGACATAGGGCTTTGGCCGGTAGGTTTGCAATGTGGCGCGGTAGGTGTTTGCGATGCTCGATATGCGCAACCTTTCGGCATCGCCCAATCCAAACCGTCGGCGTATGCGGTTTGCGGCCAAGCGACCCAAGGTCAATGCGTGCCGCGCAGCTGATCTGCGACGGCTTGGCCCAGTGGGCCCCGCATCTGTCGCGGGCAGACCAGTTTCCCATGACGGGTCCAGCAAGAACAATACCGGCACTTCCTCGCCCGCGCCCTGCAACAGCCGTGCAAGCTCTATCGCGATCACCCCGCCGATCGAGTAGCCGCCGATGTAGTAAGGCCCTTTGGGGCGCAAACTGCGCAACCGCGCCAGCATGTCTTGCGCCATGGCTTCGATGGATTGCGTGGCGTCAATTTCACCACGCAAGAATGCCGAAAACTGGAAGGCAACCGGGCGCTCAGAACCGATAGCTTGCACAAGATGCGAACACATCTGCGGGCTGCCGTGGATCATCAAAAACAAGGGTTGGTGGCCCTCGGGGTTCAGATGAACCATCAAATCGTCACCTGGCCCCGCCACCGGTTCGGCGGCCTTGCGTTCAAGATGGGCCGCAAGATCGCTTAGGACCGGATGGTCGAACATATCGAAAGGCGCGATGTTCAGGCCCGCCGCTTCCGCCTCAAAAACCGCCGATATGCTTTTGAGAGAGTCGCCGCCAATCGCGAAGAAATCCGCGTTGCGCGGTACGGCGTCTTGGCCAAGCACCTTGGCCCAGATGTCCGCCAAACGGGCCTCAACAAAGCTTTGCGGCGGGTCGCAGGCAGTGATTTCGGCGTCAGGCGCCACGGGCGGATTTTTGGCCAAGCCCAAAAGATCAATCTTGCCGTTCGGCAGATGCGGGAGTTCGGGCAAGGCTATGATCGCGTAAGGCACCATGAATGGCGCAAGCAGTTTTGACAATTTGTGCCGGGCTGCCTTGGGGTCAAAGTCATCGGCTTGTCCCGAAACATAGGCAATAAGACGGCTTCCCGTAGAGTTCGGCACGGCCACAACCGCGCATTCGCTGAAGGTCATAACCGCGCCAAGTGCGGCCTCAACCTCGGCATGTTCTATCCTGTGGCCACGGATCTTAATCTGCCCGTCGCGGCGGCCGAAAAACAAGATATTCCCGTCTTGCAAGCGACGGCCAAGATCGCCTGTCCGGTAAAGCTTTGCGCCAAGATTGGCAGGGTCAGGAAGGAAGGCCGCAGCGGTGGCGGCCGCATTGTTCAGATACCCCAAGGCCACTCCGGGGCCGCCAATCATGATCTCGCCGGTGGCACCATCGGGCAATGGATGGCCATCGGGATCGGCAATGATGATCGATGCGCCGGGCAAGGCGCGACCAATCGGCATATCGCCGCGCGTATAGTCGGCGGTATCGTAGACACTTGCCCAAACCGTAGCCTCGGTCGGCCCGTATTCGTTGAACAACCGGCAGCGGCCAAGCTTGCGCCGCTGGTCTTTGACAATGGACGCCGTAAGCGCCTCGCCCGCGACAATCACGGTCTCAAGACTGGCCAGCCGGTATTCGGGGATCAGGTCAAGCATTGTCTTGCAAAGTGACGGCAGGCACAGCAAATGGCTGACCTTGGCGCTTTGGATAAGCTGCCCCAGCCCGGACATGTCTTGTTCCAACCGCGGGGTCGACAAGACAACCTCGCCCCCCGACGTCAGCGTCCAATAAAGCCCAACCACAGAGCTGTCGAAGCCCAGGGACGACAAGACCAGAAAGGCGGATGGCGGTTCTCCGTAGATCTGGTTTCGGATGCCGGTTGAATAGGCCAGATTGGCGTGGCTGACTGTAACGCCCTTGGGCCGCCCCTGCGATCCGGATGTAAAGATAACATAGGCGGCATCATCCGGTGCGACATTGACCGGCTTGAAGGCGGCAAGGGGTGCGTCACCGTCGATGAAAACCGGTGCTGCTGTGGTTTCGGGGGCGGCTGATGCATCGTCCTTGGACAAGACAAGCGCCTTTGGTTTGCAATCCTCAAACATGGATCGCAGCCGATCCGCCGGATAGCCAAGGTCAATCGGCAAATAGGCAGCACCCGTCCGCATCACCGCCAGCATCGCGGCAACCGAAGCCACCCCGCGCGGCAAAAGGATGGGCACCACATCCCCGGCCCCAACCCCCTGTGCGGCTAGCTTGGCTGCCAGTTCATCGGCCATCTGCACCAGTTCCCCGTAGGACAAACGGTCCGCACCGCAGCGGATCGCCGGGGCATCGGGGGCTTTTGCCGCCCAGTCCCAGATCTGCTGATGAACCGGCGCTTGCGGCCAGTTTGCGGGTGCGGCTGGCTGGCCCGGGGTGAGGCCAAAATCTGCGGCCAATGCGCCAATACGTTGCTGCGGATCTGCGATGATCGCCGCCATCAGCGCCAGATAATCCTTGGCCATGCGGGCCACGACATCGGCACCATGAAGGCTTGGGTCAAAGTAAAGATCAACCCGCGATGGCGCGCCCGGCACAATGCTGATGGCCAGCGCATCACGGCTGGGGGCAAGGCTGTGCAGCTTGGATACCGCCAATTGGCCCTTGGCCGCACGGATATCGGGAAACCCCTCATAGGCGAAGACGGTCTGGTAAGGCTCGTTCCCACCGGCAAACCCGGCCCAGCGCTTCACGTCTGCGAGAGAGGCGTATTCATGCGCCCGGCGCGCGTTTGCATTCGCGCCGGTCTGGATCAAGAAATCGGCAGCGGTCTGTTGCGGGTAGACGGAAATGCGCATCGGCAAGGTATTTACGAATGCACCAACTGCACGGTCAAGCCCCGGTATCGCCGCCGGACGGCCCGCATTCGCCACCCCGAACACCACCGTATCGCCAGCCCCAAAGCGGCGCAAAAGCACGGCCCAGACTGCTGCAAGAAATGTTGGCATGGTGATGCGCAGCATCCGCGCAAGATCGCGCGCGGATTGTTCTAGATCAGGGTCTATTACGGCGCATTCGATCTGATGCAGACCCGATGCATAGCCTTCAGCGGTGGTTGCGATGGCGCTTGGGCTATCGGCCCAACCTTCCGGCGCGGAAAGATAGGCGCGCCAAAAGTTTTCGTCTGCCAAGCTGTCCTTGGTCTTGCGCCAGACCAGATAATCACGAAACTGCATCTCGCCATCTGCAAGGCCCTCGGCCACCGGCCCGTCTGCGTGATAGCGCGCCAAGATATCGTCGATGATGATCCCGGCCGACCAGCCGTCACAAACCAGATGGTGGATGGTAAAGATCAGATCATGCCGGGTTTCGGCGGCGCGCATCACGGTCGCGCGCACCAAAGGCGGGTTGCCGATATCAAACCCGGCCCTACGCTCGGCCAGCAAATATTCTGCGACCGCTTGGTCAAACTCCTGTTCGCCAAGATGGCTAAGGTCTTGAAAACCGCAAGGCACGTCAATGTCGCGGTGCACAAGCTGCAAGGGCGCACTGACCCCGTGCCACACAAAGCTTGCCCGCAATGCGTCACGACAGCTAATCGCGGCACCAATCGCGCCTTTCAGCCGCTCAAAATCAAGCGGGCCGTCAAGCGAAACTGACACGACGCCAATATAGCTGCCCGGCGCAGCATCACCGCGCACAACGTCAAAAAGCATCCCCGACTGTGACGGCGACAGCGTCAGAACATCTTCAACCCTGTCCAGAAGATCAGCCGTCATGCGCCGCCCTTGCGGGCAGACCGCGAAAGCGCGCGCCCGAGTGCCGCCATGTCGCCTGCGCTCAGATCCACCAGCGGCTCTTTTGGGGTTGCGGCGGCAGGGGCGGTGCCGGTCGGCAGATTTGCGATATGGTGGGCCAGTTCGCGAATTGTCTGATGTTCGAAAATCACGGCAGGCCCAATGGCATAGCCCGCCTCTGCGGCACTCAGCGCGATTTGAATCGCTGCTATGGAATCGCCGCCGATATCATAGAAATTGTCGGTCACGCCGATCTCGCCCTCTCCGATCACCGATTTGTAAAGAGCTACAAGATGGTGTTCGATTTCGGTTTCGGCGGCCAGACGGGGTGCCGAAT
>JBAUHP010000073.1:0-1823 GCA_049680345.1 Albidovulum sp.
AGCCGCGCGGCCAAATCATCGTCGTCTTCGGCCAGTTCCTTTATCAAACGCGCGGTCCATCCGCCCCATGTGGCGCGAAAATCGAAAAGCGTGCCATCTTTGTCAAAAAGCAGTCCGGTTACAGCGGGCATGGGCGATCCTGTGAGTTATTTCATCGCGCAAGCTGGCCGATTTTGCGGCAGCCCGCAAGCCTGCGCGTCACCGCTTCAGGTCCAATGTATCTGCTCGCCCCCTGGAAGCGCTTGGCGCAACCCCATCAGGCTTTCGTATGGCAAGCCTTCCGCCTCACAAAACCCTGCCACCCAAGCGTCATCCATCAAGATATAATCCAGCACCGAGGCCAGCAACTCTGGGTCTTGCGCGCGGCTGCGCAACTCATCCACACCCAGACCCGTCGTTGCCATGAAATTCGGCAAAAGCTCGTCATTTTCGGCAAGCCAAGCCAAGGCCTTCAGCGCAACAGTCTCGGCGTTTTCCCGCTTATAGGTCACGATTTGGCTCCTTTATCAGCCGAGACAGCGCGTTGGAGCGCATTTGGCAATCATTTCTTAACCATTGCAAACGAATGATGACCGCAACGAATGCAATTTAAATTGCTATCGACAGAAAAGAGGAATCGAAATGGCGGGAAAAATCCTCATCGTTGATGATGTTGCGACAAACCGCATCGTGCTGAAGGTCAAGCTTGCCTCAGCTTACTATGAGACGATTCAAGCCGCCAATGGCAATGATGCGCTTAAACTTGCAAGCCAAATCCACCCAGATCTTATCCTGCTTGATATGGAGCTTCCCGATATCTGCGGAATTGAAGTCTGCAAGCGCCTCAAGGAAGATCCCGCGACCAGTGATATCCCGGTAGTGATGATCACCGCTTTTCAAGACCCCGCAAATCGGCTGGAGGCACTGCGCGCCGGGGCTGAAGATGTGTTTTGGAAACCACTGGATGAACTTGTCTTGCTTGCGCGGCTGCGCAGTCTTTTGCGTGCCCGCGACACCCAGCGCCATACCGATCTGCACGACAGCACCTACCGCGAACTTGGCTTTGCCGAAGCGGCGCCGATATTCGAAGGCCCCGGCCTGATCGGCCTCGTGGCCAGCCGGGCTGAAACTGCCTCTGCATGGAAACGTGCGCTTGAACCCTATCTTGCCGACCGGCTGGTTGTGATGGACCGCGACTGCGCCTTGGGCGATCTTGCCGAAGATGAGGTTCCCGATACCTTTGTTGTAAGCGCCGATCTTTTGCGCCCTGGTGATGGCTTGCGCTTCATGTCTGAACTGCGCTCGCGCCCAGCGACGCGTCATTCGGCTGTCTGTCTGGTTTTACCCGACGGATCACGTGACGCATCGGCAATGGCCCTTGATCTTGGCGCCAATGATTTGTTCGAATCCAAGATGGAGCCGGCCGAAATGGCGCTGCGTCTGCAAACCCAATTGCGCCGCAAAAGGCAGTCAGACAGGTTGCGGGTGTCCCTTGCCGATGGGTTGCGCCTGGCCATGACAGACCCGCTTACCGGCCTTCACAACCGGCGTTATGCACTTCCGCATCTCAAGCGTATCGCCCAAAACGCGTATGAGGCCGGTCACACCTTCGCCGTGCTTTTGATTGATCTTGACCGCTTCAAACAGGTGAATGACACGTTCGGCCATGCAACGGGTGACGCGGTTTTGGCAACCGTGGCCGAAAGGTTGCGCGACAATCTCAGAACCGTTGATCTTGTCGCAAGAATCGGCGGGGAAGAGTTCTTGGCGGTTTTGCCCGACACCAGCATCGAAGCGGCCCATGCCACCGCCGAGCGGCTGCGCCGGGCTGTGGCGGACCAGCC
>JBAUHP010000074.1:0-7158 GCA_049680345.1 Albidovulum sp.
GGCTGGCGTCCGGTGCCATGCCCGATGCGGATTATGACAAAAGCGTTTACCGGCTGTTCCGCGCGCATATGAATGCGGTTGAGACGCTGCCGGTCTTTGCCACCGTGACGTTTGCCGCGATGGCGGCAGGGGCCAACCCGCATTGGGTGAATATCCTTGCAAGCGCCTTTCTGGTCAGCCGCATTTTGATGCTTTTCGTGCATATCAAGGGCGTCGGCGCCCCGGATCGCGGCCCGCGATCACTCATCTATGTATTCGGCTGGGCCACGCTTGTTGCCTTGGCCGTCCTGGCGATCTGGGCGGTGTTTTGAGCCATAGGGCCACATATCACCTGGCCGCGCCGATCTGCGGCACGGCGCGCGGGTCTGCCTTCGTCGGTAGCCCTGTGCGCGCGCCGCTTGGTTGCGGCATGACTAATAGCATTTTTGCGGCGGGGTAGGAGTATGTTCGATATGCAGTTTGTTTACTATATTGAACCGCTGCTTGCCTCGGTGCTTTATGCCATCGTCTTTCAAAAGGCGGGGTTCAGAGGGGCGTTGCTGGGGCTTTGCGCAAGCCCGATTGTGGCCTTGGTGCTGACAACCATGCTTTACCAACTGCCCGAGATCGATGGGATGCTGATCTATGCCCTGAGCGTTCCGCTTTATCTTTTGCCCTTGCTGATCCTGGCCTTCAAAAGCTGGCCGCCAGTTGCTATGCCTCAAACCACAGATGGTGCCAGAGGTGATGAATGACTGTAGAAGTTATTGCATATCAGCAAGGCAAGATGGCCGTGTTATCCAAGGGGCAAACCGCCCCCGAAGGAACGGCTATGAAAAATAAAGTCTTCGGGAAAAATAAAGTCTTGGGCGCAAGTGCCCTTGTATTTGCTACATTTTTTGTGGGCACGGCACAGGCGGGTGCGCAAACCCCGCTTGGCAAGAATAGCTATGTCACCGATCGTCTGGTGGCCGCCCGGGTCGCCGACCGGATCCGCAAAAGCTGCCCCACCATCGGAGCGCGGCTGTTTTATGCTTTGGGCGAGGCGCAGGCATTGCAAAACTGGACGCTTGAGCAAGGTTACAAGCGCGACGAGGTGAAGGCGTTTTTGAAAGACCCTGCCGAGAAGCAAAAGATTTACGCCCGCGCCGAGGCCTATCTGGCCAAGCATGGTGCCACCCCCGGCAATGTCGAGGGGTTTTGCGCGCTAGGGCATAAGGAAATCGCAGCGAAGTCCATCGCGGGCACGCTCATCTACAAGAAGTAATCAGGTGCGGCATGGCCGCGCGGGACGTGAAGGACAAGAACATGGCCGATCTTCGCAAGATCATCATCGACACTGTTGAAGTCGAGGTTGACCCCAACCTGACGCTTATTCAGGCCTGTGAATTGGCCGGGGTAGAGGTGCCGCGTTTTTGCTATCATGAGCGCCTCAGCATCGCGGGCAATTGCCGGATGTGTCTGGTCGAAGTGGTGGGGGGGCCGCCCAAGCCTGCGGCCTCTTGCGCGATGCAGGTCAAGGATCTGCGCCCCGGTCCCGAAGGCGCGCCGCCGGTGATCAAGACCAACAGCCCGATGGTCAAGAAGGCCCGCGAAGGGGTGATGGAGTTTTTGCTGATCAACCATCCGCTTGACTGCCCGATCTGCGATCAGGGCGGCGAATGCGATCTGCAAGATCAGGCCATGGCTTATGGCGTTGATTTTTCGCGCTACCGCGAACCCAAGCGTGCGTCTGAGGATCTTGACCTTGGCCCCTTGGTTGAGACGCATATGACGCGCTGCATTTCGTGTACGCGCTGTGTGCGGTTCACCACCGAAGTGGCGGGCATTCATCAGATGGGCCAGACCGGCCGGGGTGAGGATGCCGAGATTACCAGCTACCTTAACCAGACGCTCGACAGCAATCTGCAAGGCAATATCATTGATCTGTGCCCGGTGGGGGCGCTGGTGTCCAAACCCTATGCCTTTACCGCGCGTCCATGGGAATTGTCGAAGACCGAAACCATCGATGTGATGGATGCTTTGGGGTCCAACATCCGCGTCGATACCAAGGGGCGCGAAGTCATGCGCATCTTGCCGCGCAATCATGACGGCGTGAATGAGGAATGGATTTCCGACAAGACCCGGTTTGTCTGGGACGGGCTGCGCCGTCAGCGGCTTGATGTGCCTTATATTCGCGAAGGCGGCAAATTGCGCAAAGCGTCCTGGCCCGAGGCTTTGGCGGCGGCGGCGGCGGCCATGAAGGGCCGCAAGGTTGCGGGGCTGGTGGGCGATCTGGCCCCGGTTGAGGCGGCGTTCAGCCTCAAGCAGCTGATCGAGGGGCTTGAGGGCCAGGTTGAATGCCGCACCGACGGCGCGAAACTGCCCGAGGGTAACCGCGCAGCCTATGTCGGCACCGCCTCGATCGAGGATATCGATACGGCGCAATTCATCCAGCTGATCGGCACCAACCCACGACTTGAGGCGCCGGTACTGAATGCCCGCATCCGCAAGGCCTGGACCAATGGCGCCAAGATCGGGCTGGTGGGCGAAGCCGTCGATCTGACCTATGAATATGCGCATGTGGGCCGCGACCGGGCCGCGCTTGAGGGGCTGTTGGGCCTTGAATTCGGTGCGGTGCTTGATGCGCCCTCATTGGTGATCGTCGGGCAAGGTGCGATCCGTGAGGCCGATGGCGAGGCGGTTCTGGCCCATGCGATGAAACTGGCCGAGGCGACCAGATCGAAGCTTCTGGTGCTTCATACCGCCGCGTCGCGGGTGGGGGCGATGGATGTGGGTGCGGTAGCGCGCGGCGGGCTTTCGGGCGCGCTTGAGGGGGCCGAGGTGGTCTATAACCTTGGCGCGGATGAGGTCGAGATCGCAGCCGGTGCCACGGTGATCTATCAAGGCAGCCATGGGGACCGGGGTGCGCACCGCGCCGATATCATCTTGCCCGCCGCCGCCTATACCGAGGAAAACGGGCTTTTCGTCAATACCGAAGGGCGTCCGCAACTTGCCATGCGCGCCGGTTTTGCGCCGGGCGAGGCCAAGGAAAACTGGGCGATCTTGCGGGCTTTGTCGGCAGAGCTTGAAGCAACCCTGCCTTGGGATTCGCTGGCGGCCTTGCGCAGTGCGATGATTGCGGCCCATCCCCATCTTGGGGCGATTGATACGGTGCCACAAAACGAGTGGAAGGCGCTTTTGGTTCAGGCGATGGGCAAGGCGGATTTCCGCAACGCAATCACGGATTTCTACCTGTCGAACCCCATCGCGCGGGCCTCGGAGGTGATGGCCGATCTGGCGGCGATGGCCAAGGCGCGGGCGGATGCACCGATGGCCGCCGAATAACCATGCGCAAGCCCCGGAAATATGCCTGGGTCTTGCTGCCGGTCTATCTGACTGGTCTGGCAGGATGCCTTGGCATTGGGGCGAATAGGCCTGTGCCTGCGCCGCATTATCTGGGTGCCAGCATCACCGAACTGGGCGGTGATCTGGTGCGGATCGAGGTCGAGATGCAAGATGCGCCAAGTGCGGATGCACCGCGCGAATATGCCTTATGCGTGGCGGCCGGTTTTGCCGCCGACACGGGTGCATCTTTCTTGCGTCATCTGCGCAGCGTGAATGACAAAGAGGGTGGCATTTGGCGCACGGATGCTGTTTACAGCATCACGTCCGCACTGCCCGACGGATTGCGGACCATCGAGGCGAAATCCAAGGTGGCCGATTGTGTCGAACAAGGCATACCAAGAGCTGAGTGAGTTAAGGGACAAAACGACAAATGGCAGAGTTTCTTGCAACACCGCTGGGCACCTTCTTGCTGATCGCGGTTCAATGTCTGGGGATCATCGCATTTGTGATGATCAGCTTGTTGTTCCTCGTCTACGGCGACCGCAAAATCTGGGCTGCGGTGCAGATGCGCAAGGGGCCGAACGTTGTCGGTGCCTTTGGTCTTTTGCAATCGGTGGCGGATGCGCTGAAATATGTGCTCAAGGAAATCGTCG
This sequence comes from Albidovulum sp., assembly GCA_049680345.1. Lineage (GTDB taxonomy): Bacteria > Pseudomonadota > Alphaproteobacteria > Rhodobacterales > Rhodobacteraceae > TMP-24. The sequence continues at coordinate 3,960 of JBAUHP010000074.1, forward strand.
TGCCTGCCGGCGCCGACCGGTTCGTGTTTTTCCTCGCCCCCATGGCCTCTTTCGTGCTGGCGATGATTGCCTGGGCGGTTATTCCGTTTAACGACGGCTGGGTCTTGTCGGATATCAATGTCGCGATCTTGTTCGTCTTTGCCGTCTCCTCGCTTGAGGTTTACGGCGTGATCATGGGCGGCTGGGCCTCGAATTCGAAATATCCGTTCTTGGGGTCGTTGCGGTCAGCCGCGCAGATGATTTCTTATGAGGTCTCATTGGGCCTGATCATCATCGGGGTGATCATTTCGACCGGCAGCATGAATTTCAGCGCGATTGTGGCTGCGCAGTCGGGTGATTACGGGCTCTTCAACTGGTATTGGTTGCCACATCTGCCGATGGTGGTGTTGTTCTTCGTCTCGGCGCTGGCCGAAACCAACCGCCCGCCCTTCGATCTGCCCGAGGCGGAATCCGAACTGGTTGCGGGCTATCAGGTTGAATATTCCTCGACCCCGTTCTTGTTGTTCATGGCGGGCGAATATATCGCCATCTTCTTGATGTGCGCGCTGATCACGCTTTTGTTCTTCGGCGGCTGGCTGTCACCGATTCCGGGCCTGCCGGATGGGGTTTTGTGGATGGTCGGCAAGATGGCCTTCTTCTTCTTCCTCTTCGCGATGGTGAAGGCAATCGTCCCACGTTACCGCTATGACCAGTTGATGCGGATTGGCTGGAAGGTCTTCTTGCCTTTGTCGCTGGCTTGGGTGGTGATTGTGTCATTCTTGGCAAAATTCGAAGTGTTCGGCGGCTTTTGGGCGCGCTGGGCGATGGGGGGCTGATCATGGGTCCGGCACGTACAACCGACTACACCCGCGCGGCGAAATACTTTTTGATGATGGATTTCATCAAGGGCATGGGGCTGGGGTTGAAGTATTTCTTCGCCCCCAAGGCCACGCTGAACTATCCGCATGAAAAGGGCCCGCTTTCGCCTCGCTTTCGCGGTGAACATGCGCTTCGTCGTTATCCCAACGGTGAAGAACGCTGCATCGCTTGCAAACTGTGCGAGGCGATCTGCCCGGCGCAGGCGATTACCATTGATGCCGAGCCGCGCGAAGATGGCAGCCGCCGGACCACGCGCTATGACATCGACATGACCAAATGCATCTATTGCGGTTTTTGCCAAGAGGCCTGCCCGGTGGATGCGATTGTCGAGGGGCCGAATTTCGAATTTGCCACGGAAACCCGCGAAGAGCTGTTCTACGATAAGGCCAAGCTTTTATCGAACGGCGACCGCTGGGAAGCCGAGATTGCCCGCAACCTTGAATTGGATGCGCCCTACCGATGAATGATGAATTCCAAAAGCTGTTCAAGAACATGATGGAGCAGGGCCAGGAAATGGCCCGCACCTTCAACCCTGCACTTGAGACCTTCAAGATGCCGGGGATGGAGGCAATGTTTCCGACCATGTCCAAGGACATGCTGGAGATGTGGTTTGGCAAGACCTTCAACCGCGAAGGGCTTGATGCCCGCACAAGGTTGTTGGTGACAATAGCGGCGCTGACGGTGCTGGGCGCGCAGGCCGAGCCGCAACTGACGCTGGCGATCCGCCACGCGCTGGAAGCAGGGGCCACCAAGCGCGAAGTGGCCGAAGTGATTTATCAGATGAGCATGTTTGGCGGGATGCCGGCAATGACCAAAGCGCTGGAAATTGCGCAAAAGGTCTTTGATGAGGCCGAGCCGACAACCACGGGGGGCAAGGCATGAGTTTCGCGGTATTCGCCTTTTACATGTTCGCCATATCGGCGTTGACGGCAGGGCTTGGCGTGGTGATTTCGCGCAACCCGGTGCATTCGGTGCTGTGGTTGATCTTGGCGTTTTTGTCGTCGGCCGGGCTTTTCGTTTTGCTGGGGGCCGAGTTTGTGGCGATGCTTTTGATCATCGTCTACGTCGGCGCTGTGGCGGTGTTGTTCTTGTTCGTGGTCATGATGCTTGATGTCGATTTCGCCGAATTGAAGGGCGAGATGGCGCGGTATATGCCTTTGGGCCTGCTGATCGGGGTGGTGATCTTGATGCAGCTTGCGGTGGTCTTTGGATCCTGGACGACGGCCGATGGCGCGCAAGACATGCGCGCGGCGGTGACCCCTGAGGGCATGCAGAACACGGCGGCTTTGGGCGCATTGCTTTATGACAAGTACATCCTGATGTTCCAGCTTTCGGGGCTGATCTTGCTGGTGGCGATGATCGGGGCAATCGTTTTGACCCTGCGGGCGCGCAAGGATGTGAAGCGGCAAAATGTGCTGCATCAGATGTGGCGCGATCCGGCCAGGGCGATGGAACTGAAAGACGTGAAGCCGGGGCAGGGGTTGTGAGACGAAAGATGAGGAAGATCTATATCATACCGGTATTTGCTGCGCTTTCCGCGTGTGCGGGTATGTTTCTTTCTCCGTCGGACTGCACCGCAGCGTTCGGCGGGCATGGTGGTGTGGGCGAGCCATATGACCTAGGCGGCGGTCTGGTTGCCAATGAGGGTGGGGACTCACAGCCTGACGACACCTGGCGCGATAATCACCGGTTTGTAGAAATCGAAGATTGCAGCAGCGGTCAGAATCTCTTCGTCACCTATTCCGCCAGTCGAACGGACTACGACGGAAATCTTGTGATGCCGGAGAAATACGATGTTTCGCGTTTTGACGAGTTCAAAACAAAGATGAGCGAAAACGCGGCGTCTTTGGGCTTGGATGGCATTGTCGAGTTAGCACGCGAGTTCGGATACTCCGCCCGTGAGTATGCGGCGATATACCAAGATGATAGCGCCGAAACCTGCCGTTGTCGGGTGTTTCACCCCGAACTGCGCGGCGACAAGAAACCGTACGAGGCGCACACATGATCGGATTGACCCATTACCTTGGCGTTGCCGCAGCACTTTTTGTGATTGGCATCTTTGGTATCTTTCTTAACCGCAAAAACGTCATCGTTATCTTGATGTCGATTGAACTGATGCTTTTGGCGGTGAATATCAATTTCGTCGCCTTCTCCAGCTTCGCGCAGGATCTGGCGGGCCAGGTCTTTACCATGTTCGTCCTAACCGTGGCCGCAGCAGAGGCGGCGATTGGTCTGGCGATCTTGGTATGTTTCTTCCGCAACCGCGGAACGATCGACGTCGAAGACGTCAATGTGATGAAAGGCTAAGGGCAAATGGTTCAATTCATCCTTCTTGCCCCTT
>JBAUHP010000075.1:0-3559 GCA_049680345.1 Albidovulum sp.
ACCCGCTGCTTCTGCTTTGGAATTTTGGCACGCCGATCAGCGTTGAACTTGTGCGGCATTTACAGCATCCTGAATGAAACAGAACGCAACCAATATCAGCCGAGCGAGAGTCCCTGCAACAACGCCGTCGCACGCCCACTTTCAATCAAATCAATGGTATGTGAGACAATCACATTGGACGGGGCCCCCGCCTTACCGTTTTTCTTCAACACCTCAGCCCCGCCCGCCGACGCGCGACACGTGCAAGGCTGGTACACGGCTTACCCATGGCATTGCCTGCTCCAACTCGGCACCCAGGCCGATCAGATGTTCCTCATAACCCGGCTTGGCACCCAGCTGCACGCCGATCGGCAGGCCCTTTGTATGCTGGCCCAGCGGCAGGGAAATGGCGGGCGCGCCGCAGACATTGGCCCAGACCATATATTGGCAGGCGCGCTGTTCATGCTGCAGAAATTCCTCGGGCGGCACGTCGATATACATCCCGTAAACGCCATTGGGTTGTGAAACCTGCGCGCAGGTCGGGCTGAGCCAGATGTCGTGGTTTGCGAACCAGTTGCCGATCTGCCGGCGGAAAAAGTTCTGTTCGTTCCGCGCGGCCTCATAGGCCTCTATCGAGCGGCCCTTGGACCATTCGTAGAACCTGAGCGTGGCCTGTTCGACCGTGTCGGGGCCGATCTTGCGGCCCATGCGGTCGGCCAGAAAGTCAAGTTCCTTGTCAAAGCCGAAATACCACAGATCGGTCAGCATCCGGTCCATCGCTACCAGATCAAATTCCGGGGCGGTTTCTTCCACATGGTGCCCAAGCCCTTCCAGAGCTTTGGCCGTCGCCTCTACCGCGGCGGCAACCTCGGGATCAACCGGCGCATCCATCAGGGGTTTGGTCGACCACCCGATCCGCAATTTGCGACCGGGGCCGTTCAGAAACTCGGTATAGGGGCGTTCGGGGCGGCGTTGGATGAAGGGGTCGCCGGGCTGGGGGATGGAAATTGCCTCCAGCATCACTGCCGTGTCGCGCATCGTGCGGGTTACCACCGCAGGCTGCACCATGCCGTCGCAGCCGTCGCCGTCGCCCGGGCCTGATGAGACGCGCCCCCGCGACGGGTGCAGGCCCACCGTGCCGCACCAGGCCGCAGGCCCGCGCGTTGATCCGCCAAGGTCGGAGGCATGGGCCAGCGGCACCATGCCCGACGCCACCGCCGCCGCCGCACCGCCGGAAGAGCCTGAGGTCGAATAGCCAGCCTTCCACGGGTTTGAGGTTGGCCCGTTCAGCACGGTATCGGCACAAAGCGCCATGGAGAATTCCGGGGTCGCGGAAAGACCCACAAGATTGACGCCCGATCCCTTGATCATCTTGGCAAAATAATCGTCTTCGGGAACGACATAGCCCGCCCCCAAACGCGAGCCGTCTTCAACCTTGCGACCGCCAAAATGGTAGCCGCAATCCTTGACCAAAAAGGGCACACCGCGCATCGGCCCATCGCCAAGGCCTGCCTCGGGCGTCGCAAACCGATCTTCGTAAACCTCGATGATGGCGCGCACCTCGGGGTTGGCCTTGTCGATTGCGGCGCGGGCAGAGGCTGCAACCTCGGCCACGCTCACTTCACCACGGGCCATCAACCCGGCCAGTCCAACGCCATCATGGGCTGCATATTCCTCGGGGGTCAGCACCGCTTTTGCCTTGTTGTCTTTCATTGCTACGGATCCATCCCTGCCAGAGTGCCCCGGTCAATCGCCGGGCTTCGGTCTATGCTAGATCGACCTCTCGCCCCCCGGCAATCCGCCGCGCCCAAGTCACCCGGTGCCTCTTTGGGGTAAAACCAGCACCAAGTCGCATATATCCCGAAGGATCTGCCCGCCTGTGGCTAATTGTGCGGGCTGAACATTTCTTCGCCTGAACCCACTTTGTTGTTCACGCAGTAGCGCACATATTTGCTGATCTCGTTGCTGTTTACCGAAAATTGCCCGCATTCCCTGAGCCGGGCGCGCACGTCGATTTCCCGGCCCAGATAGCGCCAGCAGGTTCGCATGGTATAGATGTCGCGTTTCAGCTCCGGGGCAACACCAAGCGCCAGACCGGAGAGAAAGGTGAGTTCAGCCGCATCGGTTCCGTAAAGGATGGTGAAGAAAGTCGATGTCGGGTCCCGCTCCCGGCGCTCCAGGATGGTCAGGGCCGAATTTGACAGAAACGCGATGCCCTCATATTTGACCACCCGCGGCAGGCCGGCTGCGCCATCCCGAAAGATCTCGACGGTTTTTGTCACAATACAGCGGTCTTCAAGCCGCAGCCGCGTAAGAACCCGGTGGATTTCGGGCACTTGCATATTGGGTTGGTAATAGCTGTGATAATAGCCTTCGTAGCGCGTCGCTGACTCTATGTCCTGGCCATCGGTGAAGCCAGACATGAAATCGGCTGCACGGTCGCGTGACAGAGCCAGTTGCGGCGGGCGCACCCTGACCAGTGCTGCGAATTGCGCGTGAGGCAAAAGGATTTCATGTTCCTCCACCCCGAAGAAGTCACTCAGGCGGCGCAAGGTATGCATGGACGGGAAGGCGCTGCCGGCCAGATACCGCTGCAACTGATGCCGGTTTATCTTGGCCTGCCGACAGACGGCCGAGATCGAGCGGCCGTAGCTGCACAGCAGCCTCAGGTTCGGACCAAGATCATTGCTGGACATCATAAGCTCCTATCAAGCAGGGCCCCTTGCCGCCGCACCTTTCGCCCGACAAACCGGAATCGATGGTTAGGGGCACTTGGCCGTTATGGGGACCTATGCAAACGGTACGCCCACCCACCAGACATTTGTTGCGGTGCCTGTCAATGATTTATGCGAGTTGGTGCTATTAGTACCCAAAGGCGCGCCTTTAGGTGGCCCAATCCAAAATTGCGAACGATTGGAATGCCCTTACCATGAAGGGCAATCGGACATCGTTCCAACAAGCGCCAAAATGGCCGCCCGGTCCCAACACGGAGGAATACCATGACACTTTCCAGACGTTCAGTTCTTACTTCTTCTGCGGCAGTTGCCGTCGCCGCCGCCTTCGGTCTTCGTCCCGAAAGCGTTCTCGCGGCTGAAGGCGGTGCGCTGAGATTGGCGATCAGCACCGATATTTCATCTCTCGATCCTGCCTGGTTCGTCAGCGGCGGCGCAGAGTCGGGCGTTCTTTTTGCCACCATGCCGATGCTTGCCCGCCCGGTGCAGGACGCCAATGGCACCTGGGGTTGGGAGCCTTCTGAATTCGTCGAGATGATCGAACAGCCCGACGATCTGCATATCAATTTCCGGCTCAAACCGGGTTTCATGTGGTCCGACGACGGCGGCGAACTGACCGCCGAGGATGTCAAATTCTCATTCGAGCGTTACATCGGATCAGATTGGGCGACACGCTGGCCCACACTGGATCATGTCGAAGTAACCGACACTCACTCCGGCACCATCGTGCTCAACGCGCCTTTCGTCGCACTCTGGACGATGACGCTGGCCTTTGATTCCGGCTTCATTCTGCCCAAGGCCAAGGTCGAGGCGCTGCCCGAGGCCAAGATTGGCACAGCACTTCCTGC
>JBAUHP010000076.1:0-9685 GCA_049680345.1 Albidovulum sp.
CCGAAAATGGCTTTCGGCACATCACCAACAATGTGCGCCCGATCAATGTGCCAGCAGATCTTGCCGATCTGAAACTGCGCACACCGAATGGCGTCTGGCGGGTCAAGATGTTCCAGAGCTATGGCGCAAATCCTTCTCCGATGGCCTTCGCCGATGTCTTTACCGCACTCAAGACCGGGACAATGGATGGGCAGGAAAACCCCTTCGTCATGATCACGTCGGCAAAGTTCCATGAGGTCCAGAAATACCTGTCGATTACCGGGCACGTCTATGCTCCGGCGTTCGTGGTCATGTCGAAGCCGCGCTATGATATGCTGCCCGACAACCAGAAGGCCGCCTTTGCCGATTGCGGAAGCAAGGCGCAGGATTTTACCTATACCCGTGCGGCTGAGCTTGAGGTTAAGTTGCTCGACACGATCAAATCGGCCGGGGTCGAAGTGAACGAAGCGGACAAGGCTGCCTTCGTTGCAGCCTCGGGCGCGGTCTATGACGAGTTTGCCGCAACCGTGCCCGGCGGCGCCGATATGATCAAGACCGTCCTTGATCTCGCGGAATCCAACTAAGCTCCCGACTTTGCCGGGCACAGCGGTGCCCGGCACTTTTTTCCCCGACGCCGAGCCGGCAAGGTAACCATGGTGCCACCAACAGCCACCAGTTTGCCATTTGGATTGGATGGACATGACCAGCATATCTTCGATATTTGCGACCGTTCTCGAATGGGTGACCGTACTTCTAATGGTCATCCTGACCCTGGTCGTTGTCATCGCTGTTCTGGCCCGGCTCGCCGGTTCCAGCTTTTCCTGGTATGATGAGGTTGCCGCGATCATCCTGGCCTGGATCACCTATTACGGATCGGCCCTGGCCGCCGTGAAACGGCGGCACATCGGTTTTGACGCGGTGCTTCTGACGCTTCCGGTGCGGGCCCGAATGGCTGCGCTTGTCCTTGCCGAACTGATCGTTCTTGGCTTCTTCGTGATCCTCGCCTGGGCCGGAATGCGCATCCTTCTGGTCTTGCAGGGCAGCACACTCGTGTCCTTGACTTGGGTTCCGGTCAGCTTCACCCAATCCGTAATCCCGATAGGTGCGGTTCTATTTGTGATGGCGCAGCTTCTCAGCCTGCCGACCTACTGGAACAAGACACGGTCCGGCATCTCGATGGAACACGATGAAATCGAGCATGAGGTCGCCGCGGAACTGGCGAAAGCACAAGCCGCACAAGCGGTAGAAGAACGGGGGAAACGCCCATGCTGATGCTGCTGATCTTTGTCGCATTGGTCGTCATGATCTGTCTGAACATCCCGATTGCAATATCTTTGGCGGTTGCGGGCCTTATGGGGGTGCTGATCACCGAGGGATCGAACAGCATCGTCTCCATTGCCTTCGACATGTACGGCGGCTCCACCAAGTTCGAGCTGATCGCGATCCCGATGTTCGTTCTGGCTGGGGCAATCATGAACGCGGGCGGCGTTACGGATCGCCTGATCAACTTCGTCGCCGCGCTGATCGGCTTCGTGCGAGGCGGGCTCGCCATGGTCAACATCGGCGTGTCGTTGTTCTTTGCCGAGATCTCGGGCTCGGCGGTGGCCGATGTCGCGGCGATGGGCTCGATACTGATCCCGCAGATGAAGAAGCGCGGTTATTCCGGCGCATTGGCGGCCGCTGTGACCTCGTCTTCAGCCTCGCTGGCCATCATCATCCCGCCCTCGATCCCGATGATCCTCTACGCGGCTTCTTCCAACACTTCGGTGGAACAGCTTTTTGTGGCTGGTGTGGTTCCGGGCTTGTTGGGGGCTTTCGGGCTGATGGGTGTCGCCTATGTCTTTGCCCGTCGCTACAATCTGCCGACCGAAGAGGCCTTTAACATCCCTGCTCTCCGGCGCACCTTCCGCGAAGCTCTGCCTGCCTTTGCCCTGCCCATCATCATTCTCGGCGGTATCTTCGGCGGGTTTGTCACGGCAACGGAAGCGGCAGGATTGGCCGTGCTCGCCGCCCTGCTCGTGGCAGGCTGGTACCGCAACCTTGATCTGGCGCATCTGCGACGTGCCATGCTCGACGGTGGCATTCAAACTGCGGTAGTCATGCTGCTTGTGGCGGCCTCTGTTGTCATGGGCGGATTTCTCACCCGCTCTCAGGTGCCGCAGCAATTGGCCACCAGCATCCTTGAGACGACCGGCGAGCAATGGCTGATCTTTCTCATCCTGAACGTCTTCTTCCTGATCATCGGCTTCTTTCTCCATTCTGCAGCCGCGATCATCCTGGTCGTGCCCATCGTCATGCCGTTGATAACGGCTGCTGGAATAGACCCGGTGCATTTCGGCCTTGTCGTAACCTTGAACCTTGCCATCGGGCAGCAGACCCCACCTGTCGCTTCGGTGCTGATCACCGCCTGTTCCGTGGCGCGAACGAACATCTGGGAAGTGTCAAAGGTCAATTTCTGGTTTGTTCTGGTCCTGCTCGCCGTGCTTTTCCTGAGCACCTACGTGCCCGCGGTCCCGATGTTCCTGGTCGAGTATTTCTACCGCTAACCTGTCCAACAGACTCCTAATTCACAGCGTGGTAACATGAAGATCGCAAGCTATCTGTCTCACGGCAATTCCGTTTACGGGGTCGTGACCGACACCGGACTGGTCACGGCCAGCCCCGGATTCCGCACCGCCCTTCCGACATTGCGCGCGGTTCTGGCCGCCGGCGCCGTGCCGGATCTTGCCCGCGATACCGCCGGCAGGGCGCCGGATTGCTCGCTGGAAGCCGCGTCGCTTCTGTCGCCAGTTCCTGATGCCCAACGCATCATCTGTGTCGGCGTCAACTACCACAAGCGTTACCCGCTGGACGCGCCGCAGCCCATCCCCGAACAGATCTTCCTTTTCGCAAAGCTTCCGGGTGCACTTGTTGCACATCTAGAACCGCTCGAACTGCCATCAGGCGATGCGGCAAATAGCTTCGATTACGAGGGCGAGATCGTTGCCGTGATCGGTAAAGCCGGCCGACATATCCGGCAAGAGCGCGCGATGGATCATGTCGCTGGCTTCACTCTCATGAATGACGGCTCGGTTCGCGATTGGCAGAAGCACTCGGTCCATGCTGGCAAGAACTTCGCCCGGTCCGGCGCATGTGGACCATGGATGGTGACAGTGGATGAAATCGCCGATACGTCGCGAATAGAGTTGACAACCAAGCTGAACGGAGAGGTTGTCCAGAACGCGACACTGGCCGAAATGATCCATCCCATCGCGAAGGTGATCGCCTACGCCTCGCACATCGGCGAACTCTCCCCCGGAGACCTGATTGCTACCGGCTCGCCGGAAGGATCGGGTGGCAGCCGTACACCGCCACGCTTTCTTCGAGCAGCGGATGAGGTGGAAGTTTGCTCACCGCAGATCGGAGTGCTGTGCAACAGCGTCCATACCAGGGCGGTCGGCGGCCTTGCCTCCGATGGACCGGAATAACGAAGAATAAATTCGAAGATCCAGCGAACCAACCAAAGAAGATTACCGATGAAGCAAGCTGACCAGACTCATCTCAAGACCATCGAACAACGCCTGCTTTGGTTGTCGCATTGGATGATCCATCACGCCAACCACCTGCGCCCCAAGGTAGACGGGATCAAGGTGGGCGGGCATCAGGCATCGTCGGCATCGATGGTGTCGATCATGACCGCGCTTTATTTCTCGGCGCTGCGCCCCGAGGATCGTGTGGCCGTCAAACCCCATGCCAGTCCGATCTTTCACGCCATGCAGTACCTGATGGGCAACCAGACCCGCGAAAAGATGGAGAACTTTCGCGGTTTTGGCGGCGTCCAGAGCTATCCCAGCCGAACCAAGGACATCGACGATGTCGATTTCTCGACCGGCTCGGTCGGTCTGGGTGTGGCGATCACGTCCTTTGCCTCGATCATCCAGGACTATATTGCGGCCAAAAGCTGGGGCCAGGACGTACCGTTGGGCCGGATGGTGGCGCTGGTGGGCGATGCGGAACTGGACGAGGGCAATATCTACGAGGCCCTGCAGGAGGGCTGGAAGAACGACCTGCGCAACACATGGTGGGTAATCGACTATAACCGCCAGTCGCTGGACGGGATTGTCCGCGAGGGGTTGTTCGAGCGGATCGAAAAGATTTTCGACGCCTTCGGGTGGGATGTAGTGCGGGTGAAATACGGTGCGCTGCAACGTGCGGCCTTTGAAGAGCCGGGCGGCGACAGGTTGCGCGACTGGATCGATGCCTGCCCCAACCAGGATTATTCGGCGCTGACCTTCATGGGCGGCGCGGTCTGGCGTCTGCGGCTGATGGACGATCTGGGCGATCAGGGGGATGTCACCGCGCTGATCGAACGGCGCAGCGATGACGAATTGGCGGCATTGATGGAAAACCTCGGCGGCAATTGTGTGGCCACCATGGCCAATACATTTGCCGGTACCGACCATGACAGGCCCACCTGTTTCCTTGCCTACACGATCAAGGGCTGGGGCACACCGATCGCGGGCCACAAGGACAACCACGGCGGGTTGATGAACAAAACCCAGTTCGCCGCCTGGCAAGCCCATATGGGTGTGCCGGAGGGGCAGGAATGGGAGCCGCTGGCCACGGTCGCCGACCCCGCGGCACTGCGCGCTTTCCTGTCAGACGTGCCGTTTTTCGCCAAGGGCGCAAGGCGCTTTACGGATGCGAAACTGCGGGTGCCCGAGATCGCCATCGACACCTCGCGCGAAATCTCGACTCAGATGGCCTTCGGCAAGATCCTGGACGACCTATCGAAAGGAGACAGCGAACTGGCGGCGCGCATCGTGACGACCTCTCCGGATGTGACCGGCACCACCAATCTCGGCCCCTGGGTGAACCGCCGCAAGCTCTTTGCGCGGACGGCGCAAACCGATGCATTCATCGAAAACCGTATCCCATCCACCGCGAAGTGGGAGTTTGCCCCCGAGGGACAGCATATCGAACTGGGCATCGCCGAGATGAACCTGATGCTGCTTCTGGGTGCGGCGGGTCTCAGCCATAGCCTCTTCGGCAAGCGGTTGATCCCCATCGGCACGCTCTACGATCCCTTCGTCTCACGCGGTCTCGATGCGTTGAACTATGCCTGCTACCAGGACGCGCGTTTCCTGCTGGTGGGTACACCGTCCGGCGTGACCCTCGCCCCCGAGGGCGGCGCGCATCAATCGGTGGGCACGCCGCTGATCGGGATGAGCCAGGACGGACTGGCCGCCTTCGAACCCGCCTTCGCCGACGAACTGTCGGTGATCATGGAATGGGCCTTTGACTATCTGCAGCGGGACGGCGAAGGCGACCCGGACGAACGTACATGGTTGCGCGACGAGACTGGCGGATCCGTCTATTTGCGCCTGACCACCAACCCTATAGAACAGCCCGGACAACGAGTGGCCGAGGATTTCCGCCAGGGAGCCATCGACGGCGCCTACTGGCTGCGCAAGCCCGGGCCGAACTGCGAAGTGGTGATCGCCTATCAGGGCGCGGTCGCACCCGAGGCGATCAAAGCGGCCGGCAGGATCGGGGAGGGCCGTCGGGATGTTGGGGTGCTGGCAGTAACCTCTGCGGATCGGTTGAACGCAGGCTGGACTGCCGCGCAAAGGGCGCGCTCCCGCGGTGTCGAAAGCGCTACCTGCCATGCCGAAAACCTGATGCGAAACCTGCCGGCCCATTGCAAGCTGGTCACGGTCATTGATGGCCACCCGGCCACACTTTCCTGGCTCGGCAGTGTTTGCGGCCACAGGACAATTCCACTCGGGGTCGAGCATTTTGGCCAGACTGGCACCATCGGCGATCTTTATTCCCATCACGGCATCGACGCCGAGACGATCATCCGCAAGGTCCAGAGCCTGACCCACGGCATGAACCTCGGCGCGGTCCATCCAAGATTCGCATAAGATCGGCTGGACCGCATCGGTCGAATTCTCCGGTGCTTTCGAGAGGTGCGCGGCTTGCCCAGATTTGGGAGATGCTCCAAGCAGGGTATATCTGATTAACTTACTTTTCGCGCCATTTATCTAAAGGAGGAGCCTGCCATTCGCCGATCATCGACAGCAAGCAAGTCCTGGCCGCGTGTATTCAACGACCAAGCCCCCGCAAAAAAGTGGTGACTACCCAAGCATAGTCGCTATTCCGCCCTCGGTCAGTGACCGAACGACTATAGGACCTCATGGCGAAAGCACTCGCATTTGAGTACAGCAAAGGGTGAAAAGACCGTCGTCCGAAAGTTGAATTAATTTTTGGAACATATCCTGTTGGACTCCAGCAACATGTTGGAAATGAATAGGTATTAAAAATTAACCGGCCCATCCTTCACGGGACAAGCCAAGCCGACACTTAAAACGGCGGCCTCATCGGATATTGCAGACATCGGTGCAGGTCGCAGCATCCGGGAGAATGGGCTTAGCACCGACCAACGCCGCATGAGAGATGGATACCCCTCTTGAGCTCCATTTCCGTATGACACGAGGGAAATCTGGCTTTCGCCATATAGGAAAGTTAGCGTAGGCGGCTTCGTCCCGCGACCTGTGAGTTGCCCCCAAATTCTTCGCTGCAATGTTCGCGAACGACTGGTTTTCCCGCCGCCCGGCAGCGTCACTTAGAACGCTCTTGCAGCATTTTCGTGCTGCGCGCGCGTGCAGCGAAACATCCGAATTCACAGGATGGGCTCTTCAAGAACCTTCGCCGCGTGATCCTCGGACGGCGGGTCTAGGATGAGCTGCCTTTCTCTGCGCCAGGCATGAACTGGTAAACTGCGGACAATCTTGTCGCTCAATTAATTTGGCCAAATGACCGGTCTCTCCTAAGCAAAGCGGACGTTGCCGGGTTCGAGCCTGTCTTTTGATCTTAGATTCACCTTTTTCGTAAAGGGATACGCCACTTCGATGACAGGAACATTCAAACCGGATCGAACGTATCCGTTTGTTTCAAAAGATACTGACGCACTTCCGACACATCGTTCAGAGCCAGCAGATCGAGCCTTTCCGTCAGGATTTCTGCATAGTAGGGAATATTTGCCAAACGTTCTTCTTGGGTTTCAACGATTTGCATCGCGTTGTAACCGGTTTGGTGGAAATAAGTCACCCGGGCGCGGATCAGCGCGGGTTTGTCTTCGAAACCCATGGCTTCGAACACGCCCTTCAACTGTTCAATTCGAAATTCCTCTATGCGCCGCAAAACGTCTGCGGTGCGCGGCGAACTATGCGCCCATTCGCGGATCGCGTTGTCATAGCGCGGGTCGATTTCATCCTCCAAAACCAGTACTCGGACATAGGCGATGTATTGCTGCCAACCGTCCGGACCTGCTGCTGCAATGGCGTGTGTGAACGGGTCAGTGTTTCGGTGTGCCCAGTCTTCGCGCACCTCCGCGAGCAAATCTTCCAGCCGCTTGTATTGCCAGTAAAACGCGCCGGTGGTCGCCCCCAAAGACTCGGCCAGCCCGCGAAGGCGAACACCAGAAATTCCTTTTTCTATAAGGGCCTGCCGCGCGGCCGCGACCCAGTCCTCGCGAAGGAGCCCGTTCTGTTTCGTCGTTCGTGGCTGCTCAATTGTCACCCTGTGTTTTCCAGTGCTGAGTTCATTTTCAGAATTTTCATTTGACTCAATTAATAACATAACGGATGTTATGCAAACAACATAACGCCTGCTATGTGGCAACACCTGATTAGAACGGCGTTCCAACCTGGAGGATCAAATGATCAAAAACATACTCGCGGCAACGACCGTCACGCTTGGTCTTATGGCCACGTCGGCCTTTGCAGAAATTGAATTGAAGATAGCAACCGACTCGGGCGATCGTGACTCGCCTTCCGGCATGGCAATTGCAAACTGGGCAAAAGCAATTGAGGAAGGCTCAAACGGTGAAATTACCACCAAGGTCTTTTACCAGAACGAGTTGGGCGGCCAATTGGAGGTTTTTGACCTCTTCGTCGCCGGTCAAGTTGACCTGATGCTGTCGTGGCCCTCAACCTCGTATGACAAACGGATCGGCATCCTGAACACGCCCTACATGGTCACATCGTGGGAAGAAGCTTTGGAGGCCTACAAGCCCGGCGGTTGGGCCAACGGTGTCCTGAACGTCGTCTTCAACGATATCGGCATCAAGTATTTTGGGGCATGGCCGGAAGGGTTCAGCGGCGTTGCCACACGTGGTGCCTATGCCACCGATCTGGCAGGCGCCACGGATATCAAAGTGCGCACACCACCATTGTTCCCGTTTCCACAAATCCTTGCGTCCATGGGTTACCAGACCGCCGCAATCGACTGGGGTGAAGTGTATACCTCGATCCAGACCGGCGTTGTCGATGGCGATGCAGGAAACGTGATCTACTGGGACTACGAATATTTCCGTGATGTGCTGGATTATTATGTTCGTACGAAACATACCTTTGTCACCGGCAACCTTCTGGCCAATCTGGACAGTTTCAACAACCTGTCACCAGAACTTCAGAAGCTGGTCGAGGACACGGCTGTTGCCGAAATGGGGGTCCGGTTCGAAACTGCCCGCGCCGAAGATCAAAGCTATGTCGACCTCGCTGTTGCATCGGGCATGGAGTATTTCGAGCTGACAGACGAACAATTGGCGCCGATCGTTGCCAAAGTGCGCGCCGACGTCTGGCCACAAATGGAGCCGGATGTTGGCAAGGACATCATGGATCTCGTCCGCGAAAACACGAAGTAAAACCTTCTGGGCCGCAGCAAATCCTGTTGCGGCCCATATTTTGCCAACAGGGAGGGGATCTCAGATGGGACAGCTATTCCAAACCTTTGATCGTGGGCTGATGCGGCTGCTCAGCGCGATTATCATCTTCACAAATCTTGCGGTAACGGGTTTGGTTCTTTTTCTTGTCCTTGCCCGTTTCGTTTTGGGATGGTCGGTTGTTGGGGTGCTGGAGCTGGCAACACTCTCGGCCATGTGGCTTTACATGTGCGGGGCAGTTGTGGCCGCACGCAACCGCGAACACCTGGTTGTTGACTTTCTGCCGCAATCCATCACCAACCCAAAATACAAGGCCCTGCATGATCTGGCGGTTTCGCTGATTATGGTCGTGCTGAGCCTGTTCTTTGTCAGACTTGCGAGCGACATGGTCGGCTGGTCGATCAAACGCCCGCAAACGACGGCAGCTCTCAGTCTGCCGCTGATGATCCCACAATCAGCTATCGTTTTGGCCTCGGTCCTTTGTGCAATTTATGCGCTGCGCGATACGGTAATGGCAGCGCGTACAGTCTTTCTGGGTACACCCCCCACGCAAGCAGGAGAAAAATAATGGAAGCGCTTTGGGGCATTCTTTTGTTGATGGCGTTGATGGTATTCGGCATCCCGGTCGCCTGGTCTTTTGCCGGGGTTCTGATGTTTCTGGTCTGGGCTTATGATGTCAACACATCCACGCTTTTGTTGCAGGGATTCCGGTCGCTTGATTCCGTCATTTTGCTGGCATTGCCGCTTTTCGTGCTGGCGGGATATCTGATGCAAAGTGGTGGGGTCGCTGCTCGCCTGATCAGTTTCATGTCGCTTGCCCTTAGGGGCCGCAAAGGTGGCATGGGCGGAGCCCTAATTCTGTCGTCTGGTGTATTTGGCGCTATCTCAGGCACTGCCACGGCAGCCGTAGCCTCGATAGGCACAATCATGATCGACCCACTTGCCGAACGTGGTTACCCACGCGGCTACGCAAGCGCTCTGCTGGGGGTTTCATCCCTT
>JBAUHP010000077.1:0-2751 GCA_049680345.1 Albidovulum sp.
ACCACGTCAACCGCCTCGGGATCGGTCAGATAGGTCTTGGCATAGCTTGACGCACCAAGCCATGCCATATCGATCGTGCCGCCCAGCAGGCCCTGAATCACGCCATCATAGTCGGCCGGGGCAAAGATCTTGACCGGAACGCCAAGCGCCTCTTCGGTATATGCGCTGAGGCAGGCGTTTTTCGCCATACGGTCTTGGGCATTTTCGCCCCCAAGAATACCGATGTTGAAGCCGGTGATCTCTTCGGCATTGGCAGCACCGGCAAGAACCGTGGTGGCGGCCAGAATGGCAAGCAGGTTTTTCATGGCAGTCTCCGTGTGATGGGCCGGCCGGAACGGCAAGGGCCCGTTGCGGCTTAGTCGCCAAGCATGGCGACAGCGTAATCATTGTCAGGTTCAAGGGCCTCAATCGCGGTTGAGGTTGCGGTTTCTGAAAACGACGCATCCGCCCCATAGATGTCGCGCGCCACCCCGGCGGTCAGCTGTGCAGGCGTGCCGTCAAAAACCACCCGCCCGTCGCGCATTCCTATCACCCGGTCGCAATAGCGCCGCGCGGTATCAAGCGTGTGCAGATTGGCGATAACCATGCGCCCGTCTTCGGTCTGGATCCGCTTAAGCGTGTCCATCACAATCTGCGCATTCATCGGATCAAGCGAGGCGATGGGTTCATCCGCCAATATGATCTTGGGGTCTTGCATCAGTGCCCGCGCAATCGCCACGCGCTGTTGCTGCCCGCCCGACAGTGCCTCGGCCCGTTTTGGCGCTTGTTCGGCAATGCCCAGCCGATCAAGGATTTCAAGGGCGCGGGTAATGTCCGCCTCGCCCCAAAGGTTGAAAAGCGTGGTCATGACCGGACGGCGGCCCAAAAGCCCGTGCAGCACGTTAGAGGCCACATCCATGCGCGGCACCAGATTGAACTGCTGAAACACCATCGCACATTGGCTTTGCCAGGCGCGCTTCTTGGCGCCGCGCAGGGTCAAGATATCGGTTCCATCGGCAAGAATCTGGCCGCTTGTCGCATCCGACAGCCGGTTAAGCATCCGCAATAACGTCGATTTCCCCGCCCCGGACCGGCCGATAATGCCGATGAATCCAGCGCCCTGAAGCGAAAAAGATACATTACTTACGGCGGCATTCTTGCCGTAGATCTTGCTTACATCGACAATATCAAGCTGCATCCGGTCCCCCATTCGCAGGTTGACCTAACCCCCAACTGTGACGCTGAGTTTTACTATTGGTGAAGTTTTCGTAACAACGCAGGGCTCGGCGCAGCCCTTGCGGGCCCTCAGATATGTGACATCACGCCCGCCAACCCCGCCCGTTCTGCCCAAAGGATCTGGCCGCTTTCGGGGTCAATACTGGCGCAAAACCGGCTCTGTTTCGGCCGCTTTGGCAAGTTTTCTAAAGAACGTACCGGCTCAGATCGGCGGAACGTGACAATTCGCCCAAATTCGCCTCAACAAACGCGGCATCAACCGAAACCTTAAGGCCAGCCTTGTCTGGGGCTGCAAAGGACAGCTCCTCAAAAACCCGTTCCATCACGGTGTAAAGCCGCCGCGCGCCGATGTTTTCCACGCTTCGGTTCACCTCTGCCGCAATCCGCGCCAAGGCGGCGATGCCTTCAGGGGTGAAATCGACCGTCACCTCTTCAGTGCCCAAAAGAGCGGTATATTGCCGGGTCAGGGCGTTATCGGTTTCGGTCAGGATCCGCACGAAATCTTCTTCGGTCAGCGCCCGCAGCTCTACCCGGATCGGCAAGCGCCCCTGCAACTCGGGCAAAAGATCCGACGGTTTGGCAATGTGAAACGCCCCCGAAGCGATGAACAAGATATGGTCGGTCTTGACCGGGCCGTGCTTGGTGGAAACCGTGGTGCCTTCGATCAGCGGCAGCAGATCGCGCTGAACACCTTCACGGCTGACATCGGCACCGCGGGTATCTGATCGCGCGCAGACCTTGTCGATCTCATCAATGAAGACGATGCCCGCTTCTTGCACCGCCGCAAGCGCTTCTACCTTGACCGCTTCATCATCCAAAAGCTTGTCGGCCTCTTCGGAAATCAGCGCCTCATAACTTTGCGACACGGTCATTTTCTTGCGGATCTTGCGCCCGCCAAAGGCTTTTCCAAAGATATCGCCCAGGTTCATCATGCCCATGCCGCCGGGTTGTCCGGGAATCTCAAAGGCGGGCATCGGGCTGCTGTTATCGGCGACCTCAAGCTCGATCACGGTGTCATCAAGTTCACCCTTTTTCAGCTTGGTGCGAAACATCTCGCGCGTGGCTTCGCGCGCGTCGGTGCCGGCGATTGCCTCAACCACCCGTTCTTCCGCGGCCTTATAGGCGCGGGCTTTCACCTCTTCGCGCATCCGCGCGCGGGTTTCCAGCATCGCCGCATCGGTCAGATCACGGATGATCTGTTCCACATCGCGGCCGACATAACCCACTTCGGTAAATTTCGTCGCCTCAACCTTGATGAAGGGCGCGCGCGCCAGCTTCGCCAGACGGCGCGAGATTTCGGTCTTGCCGACCCCGGTTGGCCCGATCATCAGGATATTCTTCGGGTAAACCTCATCGCGCAGATCTTCTGGCAATTGTGCGCGCCGCCAACGGCTGCGCAGGGCAACTGCCACCGCCCGTTTGGCATCGTTTTGCCCGATGATGAACCGATCAAGTTCAGAGACGATTTCACGTGGGGTCAGATTGGTCATCACAAAGTCCTATAGAAATGCGGGCCAACAGAACCTAGTCACCCCG
>JBAUHP010000078.1:0-3844 GCA_049680345.1 Albidovulum sp.
ATGGCCGTGCAAACCGCAACCCTGAACAGGCTAAGCATCAAAGGGCGCAAGAACCCCGATGGCTGCAACCGGGCCACGGCGACGCCCAGGGTGATGAGCATCAATGGAATCGCCATCTGCCCGATCAGTTCAAGCGAATTGGTCAGCCAAAGTGGCGTCTGCCAGCCTCGCCATAAGAACAGCGCCCCCAAAATTGTGGCACCCACCATCGGTTCCTTCACAGCCCGCATGAAAGACCCGCGCCCCGCAACCATCCAAATACCGATCGTAAAGGACAAGACCGCCATGACCGCAAATACCACAACTGCATAGCCCAGCCCCTCTTGCCCGAAGGCGAAAAGTGCCAGGGGCAAGCCAAGATTGCCGGTATTGCCAAAAACCATCGGGGCCAGATAGGTCGGGCGATCATATTTGCCCAGCACCAGAATGGCCCAAAACACCAAGGCCAGTGCGGCGTAAGCCGCCAGCGCGGCAAGCGAGATCGCCGTAAGTGCTGCCGGATCCACCTTGGTGCGCATCAGCGCCACAAAAATCAGACACGGTACCGAAAGCGTCATTGCAAGGCGGGTTACAAATTCAACCCGATACTCAAAACCGGCCTTCACCCAGACGAATCCCACCAGCGCCAGAAGGAATACCGGCGCTACAATCTGCAACACTGTCAGGGCAATCGTCACAGACTGTTTCCGTCCGAATCGCTAAGAATGATGGACTTTTGCCACCTTAGAGGACTAATAACCATCTTGGGGGCCAAGATACTATGCTGAAATCGCGTGCGAAATATCATTTGGGGCAAGTGCTCAGACACCGCAAACACCCGTTTCGCGGCGTGGTCTTTGACGTGGATGCGATGTTTGCCAATACGGATGAGTGGTATGCGGCCATACCCGAAGACAGCCGCCCTTCGAAAGATCAGCCATTTTATCATCTGCTGGCCGAAAACAGCGAGAATTTCTACGTGGCTTACGTGTCGGAACAAAACCTTGTTCCGGACTATTCGGGCGAACCGATTGGCCATCCCGATGTGCCCGATCTTTTCGGTGATTTCGAAGATGGCTATTACCCGCTGCAATTCCAGATGAACTGACCAGCGGTTAATAACCCAGTGCGATGCCATCTTTGCGCGGATCTGACGCGCCTTGCAAAATCCCTGCTTCATGGTCGATCAGTATTGCCTGCGCCCCGCCCAAAGGCTCATTCGGTATTTTGACGTCGTGCCCCATATCGGCCAGCTTGGCGCGGGTGCTATCACTATACCCACGTTCAACCATCATCTGACCGTCGTCGGAAAAACACCTTGGCGCATCTATCGCTGATTGCGGGTCCATGCCGTAATTGACCAGATTGGTCAGCAAACGCGCGTGGCCGGTTGGCTGATATGCACCCCCCATTACCCCGAATGGCATGATGGCCCGGCCTTCGCGTGCGACCAAGCCCGGAATAATCGTATGCATCGGGCGCTTGCCGCCTGCCGCCTCGTTCGGATGACCGGGTTCAAGGGTAAATCCGGCCCCGCGGTTTTGGAAAAGAATGCCGTATTTCGACGAGGCGCGCCCTGAACCAAAGCCCCAATAGATCGAGTAAATCAGCGAAACTGCCAAAAGATCGCGGTCGACAACCGTGATGTAGACGGTATCGCGGTGAACAGCCCCCGCAGCGGTTGGCGGAAAGGCCATCGCACGTTTGGGATCAATCAGCGCGGCCAATCGCGCAGCGGTATCCGCTGACAGCATGTGGTCAAGCCCGGTTGTGTGATCAAGATCCGCGATAAAGCGGTTGCGCGCATCATAGGCAAGCTTGGCGGCCTCAGCCTCCAGATGGGCGCGTGGTGCACCTAACGGGTCAAGGGATGCCAGATCGAAATGCGCCAAGATGTTCAGCATCAAGATCGCCGTGGCGCCTTGGCCATTGGGGGGATGCTCTATCAGCTCATGGCCCAAATAGGCCCCTGACACCGGTTCGGTATAGGCGGCCTTGGTCTGGGCCAAATCATTGGCGCTGTGACTGCCGCCCATG
The DNA here is from genome assembly GCA_049680345.1 of Albidovulum sp. Lineage (GTDB taxonomy): Bacteria > Pseudomonadota > Alphaproteobacteria > Rhodobacterales > Rhodobacteraceae > TMP-24. Next base: position 2,017 of record JBAUHP010000078.1, read on the forward strand.
GCATTCAGGCTTTTGATAAAATCATCGGCCACGTCGCCATCGTAAAACCCGGCCCGGCCATGGGCGGCGATACGTTCAAGCACTTCGGCCTGTTTTGGGGCGCGAAACAGGGCCCCGGTGCGCAGCGGCTGACCGCCAAGCATATAGTGGTCGCGGGCGCAGCCGGTCAGCCGGGCCGCGTCTTCGGCCCAGTCGAACGCCACACGCGGGGCCACGGGGATGCCTTCGCGGGCATAATGGATGGCCGGTGCGAGGGCTGCGGCCAGACCAATGCGGCCCCAATCATCGGACAGACGGCAAAAGGCATCGACGGCACCGGGCATGGTCACCGATTCGATGCTTTCGGTGCCGATCCGGGTCTGACCCTTGTCGCGCAAGGCAGCCGCGTTTAGCCCCTGGGGTGCGCGGCCAGAGCCATTTAGCGCCACGACCTGCTGATTGCCTGTGGGTTTGAGCAACACAAAACAATCGCCACCAAGCCCGCACATCTGAGGTTCGGCCAGACCCAAAAGCACCGCACCGGCGATAGCGGCATCAACCGCATTGCCACCCGATTGAAGTATTTGCACGGCCACTTGGGCAGCGAGCGGATGTGATGTGGCGCAAAGGCCGTTGGTCGCAAAAACCGCCGACCGTCCCGGAAAGTGAAAATCGCGCAAAGCTGCCCCCATTTACTGGGTTCAGGCTAATGCGCGGATTGTGGGAAGGGAAGACCTCGGCGGGGCGTGCAGGGGGGGGCTGTTATACGCCCCGCCGAGAGAAGCTATTCATAAGCTACAATCCTCTTATGAGAGGCTTATTTGTTCAAGATAGGTGCAAAATGCGGAAATAATGTGTTCGCCTGACGCGTATTGTCGTAAAATTCGACCAATCAAACTGCGGCGAACCTGCAAGATACGCGCGCGCGCGCCGGGGCAAAGCTGACGCTTATGGATGCAGCTTTGGCTACTGTGCTGGGGAAGGCGTATTCGAAAGCGGCAAAGAGAATGTCAGGCGATTCACATTCTCGCGCCGTTCATATTGCAGATCGGCGGTCAGGGCGCGAATCAGGCTCCACCCCCAGCCACCTTCGGGCAAGTCAGCGGTATTTTCCTTTATTTCGGGGGCTTGAAGATCAGGAAGCGCCAGATCCGGCATAGGATGGCCCTGATCTTCTACAACGCAGGCCAATGACGCTTCTTCGCGCCGCAAAAACAAAATGATCTCTCCTTGCGGCAAATCCGCATAGGCATGTTCGACCACATTATTCAAAACCTCGGCAAGTGTCAGTTCAAGCGCGCCTGCATCGTCTTGGCTGATCTTGCGGGCGAAACGCGCGACTGACCGGCGCAAAACCTGCCGGACTTGCGCAGAATCGGCCAAAAATCGAAACTCGATCTGGTCACACTTGCAAGACTGGTCGTCAGGCATTGCCAATTCCTCGTGCAGGTGCATCCGCGTGAATGGCAAAAACGCTGTCCATCCGCGTCATGTGGAACACCTTGCTGACGTTGGCGGTAAGTGCGGCAAGTTCCAATTTGCACGCCGGGGCGAGAAACTTCATCACCGCGACAATCGCGCCAAGGCCAGAGCTGTCGACAAAGCCCACCTGCGATAGATCAAGGATAACGCGCCCATCGCTTGTTTCGGCGAATTCGCGCATCTTGTCTTTGAATTGAATCGCAACCGAGGCGTCAATCCGGGGTTCATTCACACGGACAACCCGCGCACCTTCGATAATTTCGGACGAAAGGTTCATGAGCACTCTCCAATTCTTTTCCCAATGGTTTGCGCTAGACTAGACGCCAATCCTTACCATTCGGTATTGCTGCATCAGGCAAAAGGACGG
>JBAUHP010000079.1:0-5590 GCA_049680345.1 Albidovulum sp.
CCGTTTGCCGCAATTTGCCGAGGTCGGCTATGATTACCCCTCAGGCTATGAGGCGTATTTTCGCTGCCAGATCACCGGTTATGAAGTGACAGGGTGATTCTTTTGCCCATCCGCGCCCCGCGATGACTGCATCTGCCTTGCGCCCCCTTTCGCAGCCGCGTTCAGATCGGCTAGGTTTGGTGCATGACCCAACCCCGATTCATCCACCTGCGCACCCATACCGAATATTCGCTTCTTGAAGGGGCGGTGCCGGTCAAAAAGCTGATTGGTCTTTGCCAAAAGGCCAAGATGCCCGCCGTGGCAGTGACCGACAGCAATAATATGTTCGCAGCGCTCGAATTTTCGGTGCTGGCCAAGGCGGCAGGGCTGCAACCGATCGTGGGTTGTCAGATATCGCTGACCTACGATCCTGCCCAGCCGGGTGAGCGCGCCCGCCCGCCCGCGTCTGTGGTTTTGCTTGCCCAAAATGAGGCGGGCTATATGAACCTCATGAAGCTGAACTCTTGCCTTTATCTTGATGCGGGCGGCGAACTTCCTCAGGTCTCGATTGACGAACTTGTCCAATATTCTGAAGGTATTATCTGCCTTTCCGGCGGCCCCGAAGGCCCGGTGGGCAAGCTGTTGCAAGCGGGGCAGACCCCCAAGGCAGAAGCCCTGATGCGGCAATTGGCCGAGGCCTATCCCAACCGGCTTTACGTTGAGCTTCAGCGCCATCCCGGCGAAGCTGGCCGCCCGACCGAGGCCGAGCGCGCAACCGAGCGTGGCCATGTCGAGATGGCCTATGCGATGTCCTTGCCGCTGGTGGCAACCAATGATGTCTATTTTCCCAAACCCGCGATGTATGAGGCGCATGATGCGCTGATTTGCATCGCCGAGGGGGCTTACGTCGATCAGCAAGGCCCGCGCCGCCGCCTGACGCCGCAGCATTACTTCAAATCCGAAGCCGAGATGGCGACACTTTTCGCCGATCTGCCCGAGGCTCTGGAAAACACCGTTGAAATCGCCCGACGCTGCGCATTCGCAGTCTATAAACGCGCGCCGATCTTGCCGAAATTCGCGGATGATGAGGTGGAAGAGCTGCGCCGCGAGGCGCGCGAAGGCCTCAAGGCGCGGCTTGCCATCATTCCACATGCAGTTTCGGTCGAAGACTATGAGGCGCGGCTGGAATTTGAGCTGGGCATCATCGAACAGATGGGCTTTCCCGGCTATTTTCTGATCGTGGCCGATTTCATCAAATGGGCCAAAGATCAGCATATCCCGGTGGGGCCGGGGCGGGGGTCTGGTGCCGGGTCACTTGTGGCTTATGCGCTGACCATCACCGACCTTGATCCGTTGCGCTATAACTTGCTGTTTGAACGGTTCCTAAACCCCGAACGGGTGTCGATGCCCGACTTCGACATCGATTTTTGCATGGATCGCCGCGAAGAGGTCATTCAATACGTTCAGCAAAAATATGGCCGCGATAAGGTCGGCCAGATCATCACATTTGGTGCTTTGCTGTCCAAAGCCGCGATCCGCGATATCGGCCGGGTTTTGCAAATGCCCTACGGGCAGGTGGACCGGCTGTCCAAACTGATCCCGGTTGAAGGCGTCAAGCCGGTGTCGATCGAAAAGGCGCTGGCGGATGAACCGCGCTTGCGCGAGGCGGCCCGCTCGGAAGAGGTCGTGGCGCGGCTGTTGGATTATGGAAAACAGGTCGAGGGGCTTTTGCGCAACGCCTCTACCCATGCCGCAGGTGTGGTGATTGGCGATCGTCCTTTGGACGCGCTTGTCCCGCTATACCAAGATCCGCGATCCGACATGCCCGCCACCCAGTTCAATATGAAATGGGTCGAAGCGGCCGGTTTGGTGAAATTCGACTTTTTGGGCCTCAAGACGCTGACGGTCATTCAAAACGCACTGGATCTTCTGAAGAAGCGCGGAATTGACATAGATATCAGCCTGATACCGCTTGATGATACCAAGTCGTATGAGCTTTATGCGGCCGCCAAGACGGTGGCTGTGTTTCAGGTTGAAAGCTCGGGCATGATGGATGCGCTCAGGCGGATGAAACCGACCTGCATCGAAGATATCGTGGCCCTTGTGGCGCTTTATCGCCCCGGCCCGATGGAGAATATTCCAACCTATTGCGAGGTGAAGAATGGCCTCAAAGAGCTTGAAAGCATTCACCCTTCTATCGATCACATCTTGAAAGAGACGCAAGGCATCATCGTCTACCAAGAACAGGTTATGGAAATCGCGCAAGTCATGGCGGGCTATTCGCTTGGCGGCGCGGATCTGTTGCGCCGGGCTATGGGTAAGAAGATTGCCGAGGAAATGGCCAAGGAACGGCCAAAGTTCATTGATGGCGCGGTCGCCAATGGCGTCGATAAGAAAAAATCCGGTGAAGTCTTTGATCTGTTGGAGAAATTCGCGAATTACGGTTTCAACAAATCCCACGCGGCCGCCTATGCGGTGGTCAGCTATCAAACGGCGTGGCTGAAAGCCAACCATCCGGTTGAGTTCATGGCCGGCGTGATGAATTGCGATCTTCACCTGACCGACAAGCTCGCGGTTTATAAGCGCGAGGTTGATAATCTTGGCATCACCACGGTGCCACCTTGTGTGAACCGCGCGGATGCCAGCTTCACCGTGCGCGATGGGCAGTTGGTCTACGGCCTCGGCGCGTTGAAAAATGTCGGCGTCGAGGCGATGAAAATGATCGTGGCCGCGCGCGAGACTGACGCCGGGGCGAAGCCATTCGTTTCGCTGTTCGATTTGGCGCGCAGGGTGGATCTGAAGCGTTTGGGCAAGCGGTCTTTGGAAATGTTGGCGCGGGCGGGTGCGCTTGATGTGCTTGATGGCAATCGTAAACGGGTATTCGAAAGTCTTGACGGGCTTTTTGCCTATTCTGCGGCAGTGCATGAGGCGCAGGCCTCATCCCAAGTATCGCTTTTTGGTGATGCAGGCGAAGATCTGCCCGAACCGCGTTTGCCGTCATGCGATGACTGGCTTCCGGTAGAACGGCTAAGCGAAGAACATCGGGCGATCGGGTTTTATCTATCGGGCCATCCGCTGGATGATTATATGCCAGCATTGAAGCGCAAATCGGTTCTGACGCTTGAGGAATTGACAGCGAAAGCCGCGCAAGGGCCGGTTGTTGCCAAGATTGCGGGGATCGTTTCGGCGCGCCAAGAAAGGAAATCCGCCAAAGGCAACCGCTTTGCCTTTGTTGCCCTTTCCGATCCTACCGGCCTTTATGAAGTCACTGTGTTTTCGGATACGCTTGAAGCGGCGCGCCAGCATCTTGACGCCGGCAGTTCCGTGGTTTTGACCGTCGAGGCGACACTTGAGGGTGAGACGCTCAAACTCCTCGCGCGTGGAGCTCAGCCGATTGATAGCGTGACTGCAGATGCGGGCAGTGCGGGGCTTAAGGTGCATGTTGAGAGTGAGGCCGCAATTATTTCAGTCGCGGCCTTATTGGCGCGGATGTCGGAAGAGGCCAAGATTCGCACCAAGGGCGGCATTAGTTTTTGCGTCGCAGATTTGGCGACGGGGGCAGAGATTGAAATCGGAACTGGCCGTGATTACCCGGTCAATCCGCAAATCAAGGGCGCGATTAAGGCTGTCTCTGGCGTGGTGCTTGTAGAAGAGGTGTAAGGCCTACTCGCGCGCCGACCCTCAAATTTTCAGCGAAAATTTATCCAATTTTTCGCAGAAAAATTGTGTGGCATGCCGTTGCATTCACGCGGCTTTATCAAACCTGGCGGGAAGATCGCCAAGCTTCTTGGCTTGATCTATCAGTGCCGCTACATCAGCTTCCAGCGCTTCTGTCAGCTGGGTAAAACTGTCGATCACGAAATAGACCGGCTGCACGATATCAATCCTGTAGGGTGTTCTGAGCACTGTCATAAGATCAAAATCCAACATCTCGGCTTGACCGCCGGTTGCATGGTCGGCCTCCGACGGCGATGATGCGATGCCTGCCCCATAACCGCGCAGGCCTTTGCCGGTTCGGATCATGCCGAACTCGACGGTGAACCAAAAAAGCCGGAACATCCGCCACGAATAGGGCTTGCCAAGGGTCATGGCCTTTTGGCCAAACCTCTCGATAAAACTCACGTAATCCGGATCCGTCAGCAGCGGGCAATGGCCGAAGACTTCATGAAAAATATCAGGCTCTTCAATGTAGTCGATATCTTCTCGGCGACGCAAAAAAGTCGCGACCGGGAATTTTCGCTTGGCCAAAAGCTCAAAAAACTGCGCTGGTGGAATGATTGCGGGAACCCCCACCACGCCTGCGCCTGTCAAGGCTTGAAGGCGTGCGTCGACATCCACGATCTGCGGCACGGCGCGCGCATTCAACCCCAGGCGTGTGACACCTTCAAGATAGGCCGGCGTCATCCGACCTTGCAAAAAATCCATCTGGCGGTGAAATAACGTACCCCAGACCGCGTCCTCTTCGGCGGTATATTCATAGCGCCCATCAGCATCGGCGGTTTTGGACATATAGGCGCTCATGGCACGGCCTTTCGATTCCATCCAGCCCAGCTTAGCAACTTGCGATTGGAAATTGCTTTCAAGAAGACAGGAAATTCGCTAAGATTTGGCAGGAAATATCGAAATATGGATAAAAATGGAATTTTCTGATCTTGAAATCAAATTACTCCGGGAAATTCAGGCAGATGCGTCGCTGTCTTTGGCGGATCTTTCCAGCCGTATAGGCATGGCGCAAAGCACCATCTGGCGCAAATTGCAGGAATTTGACGCCGCCGGAATTGTGCGCGCCCGTGTGGCCTTGCTGGATCCTGCCCGTGTCGGCGCCAAGCTTTGTGTGATCGCCCAGATCAGCCTCACCGATCATTCTGAAGCGTCGGTTGCGGGATTTACCGCCCTTGTCCGTCGTTTGCCCGAAATTCTTGAATGTCATTCGGTTTCGGGGCAGGCCGACTACATGCTTAAACTCCGCATCCGCGATGTTGAGGCTTATGAGGCCTTCATGTCGCAAAACCTGTTGCGCAGCCCCTTCGTTCGGGCGGTTGTATCCAGTTTTGTGTTGAAAGAGATCAAATCGACCACAGCGCTGGCCTTGGGCTAGGCGCTACCAATGCGGCGGTTTTTGATCGGCCAGTGGCGCGCTGCTGCTGCTATCCGCCTCGCGTTCGGCCTCGCGCATCAAAAGCATCGTGACGCGTCGGGTCAATACGTCAATCTCGCCCGCTTGCCGCGCCGCCACGGATGAGAGGTCATCAACCGTGCTTGTCAGATGGGCGATCGCCTCTTCCATCGCCTGTAAACGCCTGTCCATTGCCGCCTCCATTTGCCGCGCCATACCTTAACTTGCCCCACCGCCGCCCGCATCCTCTTTCGCACCGCTTGTCCCCCGGCCCCCCATCCGTTACATGCCAACCCGTAGCTGCGAAAAGGCAAAACCGCGATGGCCAAGGATAAAGCACCCCGCAAACCCCGCGCTGAAACCCCCAAAGGGTTTCGCGACTACTTCGGTGCCGAAGTGAGCGAGCGCAAGGCAATGCTTGACACGATTGCCGAGGTTTACCATCGCTACGGCTTTGACCCTTTGGAAACCTCTGGCGTGGAAACGGTTGAGGCT
>JBAUHP010000080.1:0-3667 GCA_049680345.1 Albidovulum sp.
TCGATGGGACAGAGCTGACCAATGACCTCAAGAACATCGACAAAGTGCGCTCAGAGGTCGGGATGGTGTTTCAGCATTTCAACCTGTTCCCGCATCTGACGATTCTGGAAAACTGCACTTTGGCGCCGATCTGGGTACGCAAAGTTCCCAAGAAGGAAGCCGAAGAAACCGCGATGCATTTCTTGACCAAGGTCAAGATCCCCGAACAGGCCAACAAATACCCCGGTCAGCTGTCGGGGGGGCAGCAGCAACGCGTGGCGATTGCGCGGTCTTTGTGCATGAAGCCGCGGATCATGCTTTTTGATGAACCAACCTCGGCGCTTGACCCGGAAATGATCAAGGAGGTGCTGGATACCATGATCGAGCTTGCGCAAGAAGGCATGACCATGCTGTGCGTCACGCATGAGATGGGTTTTGCGCAGGCGGTGGCCAACCGGGTTATCTTCATGGATCAGGGCCAGATTGTTGAGCAAAATGAACCCAACGAATTCTTCAACAACCCGCAATCGGACCGGACCAAACTGTTCTTGAGCCAGATCCTCGGGCATTGATTGTGACGGCATAAAAAGAAAGCCCCGGTTTTTTCCGGGGCTTTTTTATATCGGCTCGCTACGGTTTTGCCGCGCTTAGTCCCGGCCCGATGGTACGAAGAAATCCAGAACTGACCCGGTTCCGGGTTTGGCATCGCCCCAGGATTCAACTTCAAAATCCAAGACAAGGGTTGCAGCCGTCGGATAGCGGGCGAAATCGGGGTCTTTGGGCGGCTGGGCGGGCAGCATGGCGGCCAGTTCCGCAATGCCGGGGTTGTGACCCAGCATCATCACCGTATCACCACTGGCGCGGCGCAAGGCGTTCAGCATCACATCGGGCGAGGCGTGGTAGAGCGCGTCCAGGATCACGACCTCGGGGGTCACTTCCAGCGGCGCCAAGGCGAGTGTCGTCCATGTCTCGCGGGTGCGCAGGGCTGACGAGCATAATACCGTCACCGGTTCATACCCGCGCGAGCCTAGCCATTCGCCCAACTCAAGCGCGCCGCGGCGACCGCGCTTGTTCAGCGGGCGGTCGTGATCTTCGATCAAGGGATCATCCCATGCGGATTTGGCATGGCGTGTCAGGATCAAGCGGCGATGTCCGGAAGGTGTCATTTGTGGAATAGCCCCATATGATAGGCGGATTGTTCTGGCAGCCTGCCATAGGCTTGGGACAAGGGGCAAGCGCGACGAACGGCACAACCAAAAGAAAGACAGTCTTTGCCTGCCGATTTGTCCAAAAACTGATGGCAAGCCGGTACGTTATAGCCATTCGCACCAAGCGCGCCGGGCGGGCAGGCCGTAAGGCAGGGCTTGTCAGCACAGGCATCACAAGGTGATTTGGCCGGGGTGGCGGGCAATTCAAGCGCATCGGGAAAGCCAATCGCCCCACGGTAAGAGGCATAAAGCCCCGCCGTGTCATGCACCAAAAAACGGACCGGCGCGGCCCATGCCCGCCCGCTGCGCAAGGCCCATGAATAAAACGGATGATAGGGTGCGCCACCAAAGGGGAAATAGGCTTTACCGCCCAGATCCTCCGCCAGCTTGCTGATCACCCGCGATGACCAGCGATCAATCGGGTCGGGCAGGCCATCTTGCATCTCGGGGCTGGCGTTCAGATGCGGCCAAAAGCCGGGCTCTGCCGGGCCCAAAAGCACCAGGGTTCTGATGTCTTCGGGCAAACCGTCAGCGGGGCCTGGGTGGAAGGCGCCAAACACCGCCAGATTTTCACCGGCAGCATGGGTTGCAAGCGGCACAAGGTCCATCATCGGATACGAGGTTTTACGCGCGGTTCGGTCGAACGGATCTGTGACCCGGCGCCGTGGTCGGTGAAAAGTTCGAGCAAGCAGGCATTGGGAATGCGGCCATCAAGAATGGTAACCGCGCGCACGCCTTGCTCAATCGCCGCAAGGGCGGTTTCCGTCTTGGGGATCATGCCGCCTGCGATTATCCCGTCGGCGGTCATCTGACGCACCTCTTCGGGGGTGATCTGGGTCATCACCTGACCGTCGGCGTTTTTGACGCCGGCGACATCGGTCAGCAAAAGCAGACGGTCGGCCTGCAAGGCCCCGGCAATAGCGCCCGCGGCCGTATCACCGTTGACGTTGAAGGTTTCATTGTCAGCAACGCCGGTGGCGACCGGGGCGACCACCGGAATGATCCCGGCCGCGAACAGATCGCGCAAAACCTGCACGTTCATTTCAACCGGCTTGCCAACGAAACCAAGTTCGGGATCATCGGCGACGCAAACCATAAGGTCATCATCCTTGCCCGAAATGCCCACGGCGCGCCCACCTTGATCATTGATCGCTTGTACAATGCGCTTGTTGACCAGACCGGACAAGATCATCTCAACCACTTCGACGGTGGCTTTGTCGGTCACCCTTTTGCCGCGCACGAATTCAGATTTGATGCCCAGTTTGGACAGCATGTCGTTGATCATCGGGCCACCGCCATGCACGACCACCGGATTGAGCCCGACTTGCCGCATCAAGACGACATCACGGGCGAATTCGGCCATAGCGGCCTCGTTGCCCATGGCATTGCCGCCGAATTTGACGACAACAACTGCACCGGAATAGCGCTGCAGATAGGGCAGGGCCTCCGACAGAGTGCGTGCAGTGGCAATCCAGTCAACATCCATGTCTTGCTTTCTCATCGGAACCTCACTTTGTCTCTTTTGTTAACCGGTGCAAAGGGTGGTGCCAAGAGCAATGGCCATTGCGCCGTCGGCGAAAAGCGCTAGGTATCAGGAACAAGCAGTCGAGGAGGCGGTGATGAGCGAGACCGAACAAAAGACCTTGCTTCTGACGGGTGCCAGCCGCGGGATCGGACATGCCACAGTCAAACGCTTTGGCCGCGAAGGCTGGCGGGTGTTGACCTGTTCGCGCCATCCTTTCGATGCACGCTGCCCCTGGCCCGGCGGCGAAGAGAACCACATTCAGATCGATTTGGCCGATCCCAACAAAACCATAGCGGTTATTGAGGAATTACGGGGGCGGCTGGGCGGGCGATTGCATGCATTGGTCAACAATGCGGGGATATCACCGAAGGCCCCGGATGGCGGGCGGCTCAATACGCTTGAAACCGATCTGCGAACCTGGGGCCATGTGTTTCATGTCAACTTCTTCGCAAGCGTGATTTTGGCGCGCGGCCTGAAGGATGAGCTGGCGGCAACGAAGGGGGCGGTGGTGAATGTCACCTCAATCGCGGGCAGCAGCGTTCACCCTTTTGCGGGGGCTGCTTATGCGACGTCGAAAGCCGCGTTGAAAGCCCTGACAAGGGAAATGGCGCATGATTTTGGCCCGCTGGGTGTGCGTGTCAACGCAATCGCGCCGGGCGAGGTGGAGACGGCGATTTTGTCACCCGGGACTGACAAGATAGTCGAAGGGCTGCCCTTGCGGCGCTTGGGTCAACCCGATGAAGTCGCCGACGTGATCTGGTTTTTGTGCACCGATCAGTCAAGCTATGTCACTGGAACCGAGATTGAAGTGAACGGTGGCCAGCACATCTAGTGTTCCCCACCTGACGAAGGATTCCCATTTGTGATCTGGCGTGCCATTCTAGCGGCATGAGACGAGATGGCATTTGCTTATACTTGGGCCCCGCTGACCGTGAGTTGCTTCAAAGTCTGCTCA
>JBAUHP010000081.1:0-1738 GCA_049680345.1 Albidovulum sp.
CTGGCGGGGCAGGCGGCGGATTATCGGCCGGTGTCGGGGTTTCGGGGGCCGTGATCGGGCTGTCATCCATTGCGGCGTCGTCTTCAGCGAGGCTTGCAACATGGCGCACACCGCGTTCGCGCAGCAGTTTTTGCACGCCGCGTATCGTCATTCCGTCATCGTGCAAAAGCTTGCGAATCCCTGCCAGCAAAGACACGTCTGCGGGCCGGTAATAGCGCCGTCCGCCGGCGCGTTTGACCGGCTTTACATGCGAAAAACGGCTTTCCCAGAACCGCAAGACATGTGCAGGGGTATCAAGCGCCTCAGCGACTTCGCTGATCGTCCGAAAAGCTTCGGCTGATTTTGACATGGGCTTGGCCTCAGCCTTTGTTGCCCGCCGCGACGCGATCTTTCATCAGATGCGAGGGGCGGAATGTCAGCACCCGGCGCGGATGGATTGGCACTTCATCGCCAGTTTTGGGGTTGCGGCCAATGCGGGCGGCTTTTGAGCGTACTGAAAATGTGCCGAAAGACGAGATTTTGACAGTCTCGCCGGAAACCAGTGCATCCGACATATGCTGCAGTACACTTTCAACAAGTTGCGCGGATTCGTTGCGCGAAAGGCCCACCTCATTGTAAACCGCTTCGCTCAGATCCAGGCGCGTTAAGGTCTTATCGCTCATCATGTCCCCCGTTGCAGGCCACCACGCGGCGGCTATGATTTCGGGCAAGGATGATGGGTTTGATTTTCCGAGTCAATATCAATGACTTGTGAGGCTGGTTTCAGGCAAAGATTCACCAGCGCAAAACCACGGATCCCCAGGTAAGCCCGCCACCGATTGCCTCGGTCACCAAAAGATCGCCCTCTTTGATCTGGCCGCGCTGTTTGCCGACGGAAAGGGCCAGCGGGATCGAGGCGGCCGAGGTATTGCCATGGTCTTGCACGGTGACCACGACGCGTTCCATCGGGACTTGCATGCGTTGGGCGGTGGCAGAGATGATGCGCAGATTGGCCTGATGCGGTACGATCCAGTCGACATCCTCACCGCTCAGCCCGATTTTATCCAATGAGGTATGGGCGGTTTGTGTAAGCTTTTCAACGGCATGACGGAACACTTGATTGCCTTGCATGCGCAATTGCCCAGCCTTGCCGGTGGTCGAGACGCCACCATCGACATAAAGCAGGTCGCGCTGTGTGCCGTCGCTGTTGAGGTCGGTGGCAAGGATGCCGCGATCGGTGTTGGTGCCTTGGCCTTCGCTTGCCTCCAGCAGCAAAGCCCCGGCGCCATCGCCGAAAAGCACGCAAGTGCCCCGGTCTTCAAAGTCAAGAATACGGCTGAAGGTTTCAGCGCCGATCACCAAAACCCGGCGCGCCTGGCCCGACAAGATCAGTGCATTGGCATTCGCCAAGGCGAACACAAAACCGGCGCATACGGCCTGCACATCAAAGGCGAAGCCCTTGGTCATGCCGATTTTGGCCTGAATCATCGTAGCGACCGAAGGAAAAGTCAGATCGGGGGTCGAGGTGGCGACGATGATCGCATCAATATCATCCGCGCCAAAACCGGCATCGGCCAAAGCCGCATTTGCCGCCGCGGTGCCCAGATCGGAGGTGGTTTCGCCTTCGGCTGCAAAATGCCGACGCTCAATCCCGGTGCGGCTTTTTATCCATTCGTCCGTGGTGTCGAGGTTTCCCTCGAATTCCGAGTTCGGAACAACGCGCGCAGGCAAATAATGCCCGACGCCACGCACGACAGCA
>JBAUHP010000082.1:0-8581 GCA_049680345.1 Albidovulum sp.
GAAGGCCTTGCAAACACTCGATCCGGCTAAAGACGCGCTAGCGCTTCCCTCCGCGCGGAACTTCATTGTACCCGCGAAGCTCACCCGTTGTGATGATGAAATCCTTGCCAAAGGCGAGGTCAGTGCCGTCGCCAAACTCGAAATGGTGTTTGAAAAGACCGGGCCAGACGTTGAAGAGGCGCGCCTCGATCCCATGCTCCGACACACGGTCCGAGATGAGAATGCTTTCCTTGCCGTCGACAAGATAGATGCATTGGTAGCGCGGTTTGCCATCGTTCAGCTCGACCAGGTCATACCGACATTGAAAACGTGAGCCACCGGTCATCAAAGCCTTCACGCCCTTGATGGTTATCAGCTGGTATTTTCTTTTGATCGGCATGTGTCGTCCCCCACTTGAGACGACTTCTAATATGCGCGGACCATCTGCGGAAAGGGATTTACTGTCAATAGCAAAAAACACACCAATAATCCATAACTGCCAATATTAATTATTGCGACTCACAGGGCGAGATGACAAGGTCCCATTCGAGGGTGGAGGCGAAAGGTCCCACAACCATGAGGCGTCTCAGAACATTTATCTAAGAGGGCGTCAACACAGGACATTCGCGCCTAGGTAGAAAATTGCCGACGCTAAGAAAATGACTGCTGAAGGAGAGGATAGAGTGGGAAAGTCGATGAAATTCAAGGCTGGGAAAGTGTCGTTTTGTGCGGCTTTGAGCGTGTTTCTGCCAGCCCCGGCAAGTGCTTACGAAGTGGATTGCGCCATTTTACTGTGCCTGTCCGGTGGTTGGCCTGCGTCTGCGGAATGCTCCTATGCGCGGGGTGTATTCATCCAACGGATCACGCCGTGGCCGATTGAGCCGCCATTGCAGATCTGGCGCTGCCCGATGGGTTCCGCAATGAATTCAGAGTCGGGAGCAACGCCGGGCGAGCGGTTGCACAATCTAGCCTTTGCTGACTCACCAGTGCAGTCGGTTGCAGTTTCGCAGGAGGGCGCTATCCAGTCCGTATTTACACGCAACGACAGCGATCCCGCTACGTCAGAATTGTTCCGCTATCTCGCTCGGGAAATCTCGGAAGAGAACGGCGCGGCCGATATCGATGTCTCGGGGTCTGAATTTGATTTTGTGCGGTCCATCAAGGTTTGGAACGTCATGCATTACAGCCACGCAAAGCGTGGCCGCAATGACGAGTGCCGTGAGCATTCCAATATTCAGCTAGGAACATACGGCACGCTGGGTGAGTTTCAGTGGGATCCATCCGAACCAGGGCAAGTTCCCAACTGGGTAATTCCGTCAAGGAGCTGCGAGCCAGGAAGCTACGCAAGAGCTGTCGGTGTCGAATGGACAGATGTCGAGGGGAACCATGGCTATGAAGTAGTAATTTACTGAACGGTACAGGGTAAATTACAAACAGCTAAAAAAATTACCCATCTGGACATGCCTTGCGGATCGGACAAGTACCAGTGGTGTTCTCGTTCGCGAAGTTGTCTTTCGTTCGCGAGTCTCCCTTGATCCGACGCAGCGGCATTTCGTGCCTTTCAAAGCAGGTGTAACTATCGCAGTCAGCGTAATATCGGAAAAGGCTGATATCGAATTTGCCGTTCGTCTTGGCATCTTCCAGCTGTTTCAGAAATCTGCTGACGACCGGCTGAGACGTGTTAAGCAATTCGGCGGCACGAGTCACAATGCCAACTGTCATTGTCGCGTTGAAACACTCCTAAATTCGGGAGTTCAGTAGCATTCATTTTACTCCGTCAATTCAGTCCATCAGAAAACGGGGCAATACAAGCGGTCAAGATGCAGATGCGTGAATCCGTGATTTTTGAGCGGATGTGCTGTTTGTAGAATTCAGCGTCGAAGGCCTCAGGCAATCACCTCGAACCTGTCGACATCAATCATGCCGTGGTCGGTAATCTTCAGATGTGGGATTACAGGCAGCGCCAGAAAGGCCAGTTGCAAGAACGGCTCTTCCAACGTTACTCCCAAATCCTTTGCCGCCGCGCGCAGGGACATGAGGTCGGCCTGGACGTCTTCAAAAGGTTGCAGGCTCATCAGCCCGGCAATGGGTAGCGCCAATTCAGCGCTGATTTTGCCGCCCTGCGCGACCACAAACCCGCCTTCAATTTCCTTGAGCCGGTTGGCCGCCAATGCCATGTCGTCGTAATCCGCACCCACCACCGCAATGTTATGGTGGTCATGGCAAACCGTTGATGCGATCGCACCTCGCTCAAGCCCAAAACCCTGGACAAACCCTGTCGCGATGTTCCCGTTCTTGCCGTGCCTCTCGATAATGGCGATCTTGACCAGATCGCGAGCGATATCAGGGAGCTTGTCGCCATCTTGAGGCGTAATTTCTTCTGTTAGATATTCTGTAATGATCTTGCCTGGCAAGATGCCGATCACGGGTGTTTGCGCCCGATTACTGGTTGTGCGAAACACATCACGCGTGATTACGGGTGCTTTGACTGAATCGCGGGCTATTGGTGCAACCGTGCCGCGTGCCGCAAAACTATCGTCGTTTGCGATACGTCCAGCACATAGCACCATCGAAATCTGGCATGTCGCTAAGTTGTCCAGAACCACGATATCGGCTCGCTTGCCAGGCGCAATCAGTCCGCGATCTTTCAGACCAAACGCTTCTGCTGCCGACAGGCTGGCAGCGCGGTAGACTGCGAGCGGCTCCGCACCCCCCGCAATGGCGGTACGGATCATGTAATCAAGATGCCCGTGTTCGGCGATATCGAGCGGATTGCGATCGTCTGTACACAGGCAGATATAGGGTGAATTGCGTTCGGTG
The DNA here is from genome assembly GCA_049680345.1 of Albidovulum sp. Taxonomy (GTDB): domain Bacteria; phylum Pseudomonadota; class Alphaproteobacteria; order Rhodobacterales; family Rhodobacteraceae; genus TMP-24. The sequence continues at coordinate 2,800 of JBAUHP010000082.1, forward strand.
ATCAGGGGCAAAAGCGCTTCGAGGTCTTTGGATACCGACCCTTCGCGGATTAGTATCCGCATGCCCTTTTGCAACTTTTCCCTGGCTTCTTCTACCGTCGTCGCCTCGTGTTCAGTGCGTATCCCGGCGGCGATATACGCATTCAGATCAAGGCCACGCACCAGCGGCGCATGTCCGTCGATATGTCGCCCGCGAAAGGCGTTCAGCTTGGCCATCGCACCGGAGTCTTTGTGGATCACGCCAGGGTAGTTCATAAATTCTGCCAGTCCGATGACCGCGGGATGGTCCATGTAGGGCGTCAGATCATCAGCTTCCAGCCGCGCCCCCGCCGTTTCCATCGCCGTGGACGGCACGCAAGATGACAATTGCACCTTAATGTCCATCAGTGTGTGTTCGCTTGACTGAAGGAAGTATTCGATGCCCGCGACGCCTGCGACATTGGCGATTTCGTGTGGGTCGCAGATTGCGGTCGTCACACCTTTCGGGCTGACACAACGGTCAAACTCCAGTGGTGTCACGCAAGAGCTTTCGATGTGCAGATGGGTGTCGATGAAACCAGGCACCAAGACCTTACCTGAAACGTCGAGCACCTCTCGTCCTTCATAAGTCTCACATGTGCCAACAATCATACCATCACAAATCGCCACGTCGCCGGTCAGCATCTCACCTGTGATCAGGTCAAGCACCTGCCCTCCGCGCAACACAAGATCGGCAGGGACGCGACCATGAGCCTGATCAATCATGTCTTCGAGAGCAGGCAGTTGGTTCAATTCATTATTCCACATTTTGCATGCCAAGACGCACAAGGGTGCGCCGCTCCACAATCAGCACCAGATAGTAGATCGCCACCGACAGCAAAACCGATACCGCAGCGACCGTCCAGATCATGCCATAGTCAAGATACCCACGGGACCGGTTCAGCAGATTGCCAAGCCCAGTACCTGTCGCCAGCCATTCCGCAATCATCACCCCCAGCAACGCACGTGGTACGGTCAGGCGCGTGGCTGCAAACAGATAAGGCAGTGCCGCGGGAATTGAGACCATACGCATTTCGGTCCATGCGGACGCACCATACGCACGCGGCAAATCCAGCACCGATTGCGGCACTCGCTGAATACCCTGAACCAACAACACGAACGCCGGAAAGAACGTCACCGAAATGGTGATCCAAAGCGTGACGGAATATCCGCGCCCGAGGATCAGAACCAACAACGGCGTCAGCGCAACCAGCGGCATCGTCTGTGTCACCAATGCCACCGGCATGAAGCCTTTGATAAAGCCGGGAAACATTCTTGATGAAATCGCTAACAGAAAGGCGAATGCCAACCCTGCAATCATGCCAAGGGCGGCAATCGGTAGGGTTTGACCCAAAGCCGCCAACAGCTTGCCACGGGCAATTGCGGATGTATCGCTGAGAAACAGATACTCAAAAACGCCGTAAGGTGTTTTGGCGATCAGATCAGGCACGCCGGTTAGTTTGATGAATGCCCACCACAGCACAAATGGCAATGTGATGGTGCCACACAGGATCAGGGCCTGAACTGGCCACGCGAACGCATTGTCGCCGGGTGTCGACGGGATAGCCGTGTTCAATGTGACCGAACGGGTGCTGCCGGATATTCGCGAGGAGATCACCGCAAAAATCGCATAACTCAGCCCCGCAATCAGGGTCGCAACAAGGCCGATGCCCCACAGCCGCGCCGGATCACCACGCCCCAGTGATCCCAGCAGATATGTGCCCAAACCCCAGCGACCGCCGCCACCAAACTCAGCTAAAATCGCCCCCAGAACCGCGTTTGGCGCAGCGATGCGCAAACCGCCTAGAATATCGGGGATCGCACCGCGTATACGGATCAGTTTCACAATCAGCCAACTGCCGCCGCCATAAGCGCGCACCAGATCGGAGGACCGAGTGTCGTATTGCGACAGACCGATCACGGTCGCGCTCATGGTCACAAAATAGACGCCCAGGGCCGCCAGCGTCACGCGTGGGGCCATCCCTGAAAGGGTCAGAACCAGAATGGGCGCAATCGCGATGGGTGGCAGAGCGAAAATCGCTATATTCACGCCGCGCATCAAGCGCAACAGCGTCGGCGACAGGACAAAAGCGATGCCTGCCGCGATGGCAAGCACATTACCAATCAAAAAGCCAAGACCCGACGCGTAAACCGTGGCCCAGATATGGTCGGGATAATCACCGCGATCAACCCAGAGACGGATCAGGATTTCACTGAAGCCCGGCAAGGCACCGCCAGCGATCCAATCCATCCGGCCGACAATTTCCCAGACGATAATCAGGATCACGAAATTCTGAACGGTTCTTAGGCGTAGTGAGATCAGGCTATTCCCCATGAAGCACCTTTGCGATCCGGTCCGTGAGGGCGTGAAATTCGGGGTTGGAGAACAGATCGGGGTGACGCGGGCGGGCAAAGGGCACGTTTATTATATCAACGACGCGGCCGGGATCAGCGTGCATGACGACAACCTGATCGGCCAGAAAAATCGCCTCATCGATCCCATGCGTGACCAGCAGCGCCGTGGATTTCGTCTCAGACCAGATGCGTTGCAATTCGACGTTCATCTGGCGTCGCCGAATCTGATCAAGCGCGCCAAAAGGTTCATCCATGAACAGAACTTCTGGCGAGGTAATCAGCGACCGGGCAATAGACACACGTTGCCGCATCCCCCCCGACAATTCACCGGGCAGAGCGTTTTCATACCCCTTCAACCCAACAAGGTCGATCAGCTGTGCGATTTCAGCACTGAACTTCGATGGATCACGGCCCAGCACTTCGAGCGGCAGCGCCACATTCTTGGCAACCGACCGCCACGGCAACAGGGCTGCGTCCTGAAAAGCGACGCCGGTTATGCCGCCGGCAGTGGCCTGCGCGGGCGTTTGACCTGAAATCAATACTTCACCGCTGTCAAAACTTTCCAGACCGAGGGCCACGCGCATGGCAGTCGACTTGCCACAGCCCGACGGCCCGATTAGCGCAGTGAATGAACCGGGAGCGCACTCCAGGTTCATATCTTTCAGGGCCTCGACGGTTTTGCCCCGCCCCCGATAAGTTTTGCCAACGGAGCGTAGTGATATGCCTGCCGGTCGGCGTTGCATCAGATTTCCTCGAGCAAGGTCGTATCGAACATGTTGCGGGATCCGGTGATACCGACCGCGGCCAACGCCTCGATGTTCTTCTCGATAGCTTCTTCTGACATCGAAAAGATACCTGTGTCTGCCGTGATCAGGTCCTTCTGCGCTGTGTTAAAGAAGACCTCATTCTCAACCGACCGGCCCGTACCCTTGAACCAAGTTTCGGCCCATTGCGGCGGATAGACGGTTGGATCGGCGAGGTTCTCGTCCCACCCCTTGCGACTGGCACGCAGCCACCCGATCAGTTCGGCCCGTTTCGTAGCAAGGGTTTCTTCGGTTACAACGACCGTGTCGTTGAACGTCGTGACTCCGTAGTCGTAGATCAGAAACGAATTGGCCTCTTCGCCCAATGTGCTGATGGTGAACGGCACGTTGGTGGTGAAGTCCAGCGATGCGTCGATCTCACCTCTTACCAGTGGCGTTGGGTCGTAAGCATAGGGCACGATGTTCACGTCGTTCAGTTCGATCCCGTTCAACTTCAGCAGCGCCTCGATGGTGACGGTATTCACGGGCGGGACAGCGACTGTCTTGCCGACCAGATCAGCTGGTGAATTGATTCCGCTCTTTTTCAGCGACACGATGCCAAGCGGGTTCTTTTGATATTGGGTGCCGATGATTTTGAATTTGGCACCTTGTTCGGAAATCGCTCGGATCGTCGTATCGGGCAACGTCAACGCCAGATCGGCGCGGCCGGCAATGATGGTGCTTTCGGGGATCACATCCGGCCCACCTGACAGATAGGTCAGGTCAAGCCCTTCGTCCGTGTAGTATCCGCCGTCGAGCGCCAGAAAATAGCCTGCAAATTCGGCGTCGTTGATCCAGGCCGCCTGCATGGCGAAGGGGGTCGCGGCATGCGCGCGCCCGGCGATTGCCAAGGCGGCAGTGCTGGCAGCGGCGGTTCCCATAAAGTGGCGGCGGTTCATCGTATATTTCATGTCGTTCTCCCTGTTATGCTGGTGGGCTTTATGTGACGGGTGCTAATCCCTGAATTGCACGCAGCTCCTGCAAAGGTGGTGTTTGCCTGATCTGCTCCGGCTCCAGAAGGTCCCAGATCACGCCATGCGGACGTTTGGCACGGCGTTCGACTGTGTGCAGCTTGCCGGGTGTCGCGATGTGATCGACCAGAATGTCGGTGTCGCTGGGGTGCAGCTTTTCATGGACGACCTGACAGTCGTGAACGGTGGCGATCACGGGTGTGTCCTCACCGACAAGGCCCAGATCAGTGAACATGCCCCATTCGAGGTCAAAGAACCCGTGGCCTTTGCCGAACCGTACACCGTCGACCGAAACCGCAGATGCGCCCGTCACGAGAAAGTCAATCTTGCCACGCCTCGCTATCTCTTCCAACGAAACAGGGCGTCCAAAATGCTCCATCCCGTCAAGCCATGCGGCGTAAAGTTCGGCACCCTTCGGGACCATCCCCGGCTCGATCAACAGAAACCCGCGATAGATGCCATATGTGGACATAAAGAAAGGCTTTTTCTGCTCTATCAAACGGCGCCGCAGATCGACCAGGCAATTGTCCGGCGTGATAAATAGAAATTCCGCATCCTGATATTCGGGCATTCCAACAATGTGATCAGTGGCGATCTCCGATCCTTCAAAATCGGGAATGACCTCGGCGAAGTTCATGTCAAACCGTGTGTCCGGCTTTGCCACGTCCTTCAGTTTGGTCCAAATTTGCTGCCGGATGATGTTTGATTTTGACACGCTGGCTCCTAACTGTTTCAGTGTGGTGTTTCAGAGTTTCAAAATCTGAGTTCCACTGTTCCACAATCCTGCAACTGTTGTTTCAGTCTGTCAAAGAAATTCGTAAGCACCTGATCGGGAAAGATTATATGTCTACCAGGCTAACCCTTAGAATACAGGAACGGATCACACGGCTGACCAAAAGTGAACAAAATCTAGCCAAGGTGATTCTCCAAACACCCACCCTTATTGAAACACATACGGCGACAGAACTGGCTGGACTTGCAAATGTTTCGAAAGCCACCGCTGCGCGTTTTTTTCAAGCATTGGGGTACACTGATTTCGAAGAGGTGAAAGTTCAGGCTCGAGAAGAGCGCAATCGTACCCAACCCTATAGCTACTCGGTGGCTGCGTCAGAAAAAACCGTTCTGGGCCGCACCATTGGCGAGCATCTCGATCTGGAACTAGATAATTTGACTCGCACATTCGAGGAAATGGGCTCCGATACGCTTCAAAGGGCGTCACTCTTGATTGCAGACGCGCCGCGCGTCTGGTTTCTGGGGCATGGCCCGGACAGTTGGCTGGCCCGATATGGGCGGATGCTGTTTTCAAGGTTGCGCCACGATGTCCACATGCTCGGCCTGAATGACAGCTCAACCGCCGAAGATCTGGCGATGACAGGCCCACGGGATGTGCTGGTCCACATGGCACAGGGTCCACAGTCCAAAGGGCTAAAGTCAATCTTGTCCTATGCAAAAACCACGAGATTGAGTGTGATCACACTGACAGATCACAATAACCTTGCGCAAGCAAAACGGTTTTCCGAGATCGTGTTCAGGTGCCATATCTCCAGCTATGGATTGATCCCCACCCACACCACGATGGTCAGCACGCTTAGGCTTCTTGCTGTTTCCTACACCGGGCATGTTGGCGAAACGGCAA